>CAZGYZ010000229.1:0-3891 GCA_964530675.1 uncultured Nitrospira sp.
GTGGTCTTGCACTCCGGATAGGCGGAGCAGGCAATGAACTTTCCAAACCGCCCGGTCTTCACCACCATCGGACTGCTGCATTTCTCGCACTTCTCATCCGTCGTCAACTCAATCTTCGGAACAATTTTAATGGTGCCATCCTCAAGCTTCTCGAAATTCTGCGTGTTCTTGCAGGGAGGTTTATCCTTGTACGCTGGGCAAGCCAGAAACTTACCGTTGCGCCCCCATTTAATCTCCATCATTCGGCCGCACTTCTCGCAGGGAATATCCGTTGGCGGCTCCACCGTGTCCTTGGGACCAGGAATCGTCTTCGCCTTCTCCAGATCCGTCGCGAAGGTCCCGTAAAACTCCCGCACCGCTGTCACCCACGGCTTGTTGCCTTCTTCGATTTCGTCTAACTCCAATTCCATATGTGAGGTGAAATCGACGTTGATCAGGTCAGGGAATCCCTTCATCAGGAAATCGTTCACGGTTCGCCCTGTTTCGGTGGGAGCAAAACGACCTTCCGTCTTCTCGGCATATTTGCGATCTTGAATCGTCGAAATGATGCTCGCGTAGGTAGATGGCCGGCCGATGCCTTTTTCTTCCAATTCCTTGATCAGCAAGGCTTCGTTGTACCGAGGCGGAGGCTGGGTGAAGTGTTGTTTCGAGAGCACGCCTGGAACAGTCTGTCCCTCCTGGGACACGAGCTGCAGCTTCTCTCCCTCGCTAAGCAACGGCAACTGACGCTCGGCCTCGTCCTCGACTTCCTGCTCGCTCTTTTGCTTCTGCGCGAAGAGCTCCTTGTCGATCCCCTCCATATATACGATTGTATGGCCTGGAAACTTCACGACCGTGCCGGTTGAACGGAACATAAACTTCTCACTCGTCTTGACGGGGCTCGACTCTACCCGAGTCACATCAAGGATCGCAGGGACCATCTGCGACGCGATAAACCGGTTCCAAATCAACTGGTACAGCTTATGGACATCCGGCTCTAAGTACTGCCTGATAGACTCAGGGTCGCGCGCTGCCGCCGTGGGGCGAATCGCTTCGTGCGCTTCTTGGGCTGCTTTCTGCGTCTTGTACACGTTCGGCGTGGTTGGCAAGTATTCTGCGCCAAACCGTTCCTGGATCACCTGACGCGCTTCTGCCATCGCCTCGTTCGAAATACGCGGGGAGTCGGTCCTCATGTAGGTAATGAGACCAGTCTGACCCTCCGCCCCGATTTCGATCCCTTCGTACAGCTTTTGCGCCAGGGTCATCGTTTTCTTCGATGAGAAATGCAGCTTGCGCGCGGCTTCCTGTTGAAGCCGGCTGGTGATAAATGGCGCGACAGGATTCCGTCTCTTTTCTTTTCGTTCAATCGAGTCAACGACAAACTCTTTCCCTTGAATAGCCGAGACGATACGCTGGGCATCGGTCTCTGTCTCAATCGACGCATCCTGCCCATTGATGCTGTGCAGCTTGGCTTCAAACGGAGGGGGGTTGGCTCCGGACAACATCACTGCAACTGACCAGTATTCTTCTGCACGAAAGGCTTCACGCTCCTGCTCACGCTCGCAAATCAGTCGCATCGCCACAGACTGGACGCGGCCCATGCTCAACCCGCGGCGCACCTTGGTCCAGAGCAGCTGGCTACCTTGATAACCCACAATCCGGTCAAGCACCCGGCGGGCCTGCTGCGCATTGACCAACTTCATATCGACCTGCCCAGGCGACTGCAGCGCGCGCTTGATGGCCGATTCCGTGATTTCGTTGAAAAGTACCCGAAAGACCTTGCCCTCAGTCTTTTTCTTAGACTTGGATTTAGATTTGCCCAGTAATTCCTGTTCGAGATGCCACGCGATGGCTTCGCCTTCCCGGTCAGGGTCCGGCGCAAGGAACACCTTGTCCACCTCTTCCGCCTTCTTCTTAATCTCCGCCAAGACCTTGGACTTCCCTTTGATCGTCACGTACTGCGGCTCGAAGTCGTGCTCCAGGTCAACACCAAGCTTGCTGGTGGGAAGATCCTTAATATGGCCGACCGAGGCCATGACGGTATAACCACGCCCCAGATACTTGGTGATGGTGCGTGCTTTCGTCGGAGACTCGACAATAATGAGTGCCTTAGCCATGAAAACTCCGGTTGCTATGAGAATTGCACACTCATCCGTATCAAATAATGCATATCCGTGCAACTGTTCGATGATTATTTCTGAATGTAGCGTTGCCCCGGCAATTGCTTGACTCGCCGCCGAAGCTCCAGGGACAAGAGCGAAGCCATCACAACGGATACCGACAGCCCGGTGGAGGCAATCACGTCGTCCACTGTGCGCGGGTCGTACGACAGTGCATCATACACTCGCTGTTCCTCTCCGCCCAAATGATCGCGTTGTTCACTTTTCTGATGAGAAGGCTGCAGCCGCAGGCGCAACTCCGGCTCCAGCTGCGGCAGGATCACGTCGATAACATCCTGCGCGCGTTCAATCAAAGCCGCTCCCTCTTTGAGTAGTGCATTCGTTCCACGGCTGGTATCTTCCTTTACAAAGCCCGGGACGGCGAACACCTCTCGGCCCTGCTCAGCAGCCAATCGCGCGGTAATCAACGATCCGCTTCCGATGGCCGCCTCTGTCACAATCACGCCCAGGGACAACCCGCTGATGATACGATTCCGTCGAGGGAAGTGATGGCTGTGGGGTGGCGCACCCATCGGCACCTCGGATAAAATCGCCCCCTGCTCCTCGATCTGCCGGCGTAACCGTTCATGTTCAGGCGGATAGGTTCGGTCTATCCCGCAACCCAGCACCGCAATGGTGCGCCCCCGCGCGGCAAGCGCACCTCGATGTGCTGCCGCATCAACCCCTCGCGCCAGTCCACTCACCACCGTCATGCCTGCTCCTGCCAAATCGTGGCTCAACTCTTCGGTCATGGCACGTCCTGCTGCGGTCGCACGCCGAGCACCCACAATGGCCACCGCCAGAGCGTCCTGATCGGTCAATGTGCCTGTGATGTACAACAGCGGCGGGGGATTCGCAATCATCTTCAGCCGAGCGGGATACGCAGGATCCAAGAGGCTCCGGACTTCAATCCGCTCATGCTCGATCGCCTTAAGTTCCCGTTCAATGCTCCGGCAAGCAGGACTATCAGGCCCTCGTCGTATCGCGTCTGCCAGCTGCAGGCTGCATCCATTCTGAATCAACTCATCGCGGGAGGCACACAGAACAGCCTCGGGGGAATGCCAGGCGCAAACTAACCGAACTATCGTCAGATCTCCCACCCCCTCGATTGCCTGCAGACGGAGCCAGGACTCCAACACCGGCCTTGTCATGGACTGATGGGAAGAAGAACCCGCAACCTCAGCAGAGGAATCCACACCTACAGGTTGGCTGATGGGCTGCATAGGTCTCGTCGCACGCGGATCACATCTTTAAAGGACGGCTAGATCGTACTGCTCCAGATGCAAATGTTCGTCCGGCATGACGATGATTTTCGCCGCACACTCGCGCTCCACAGCCTCCAGGCCTTGTCGTTCTTCATCTTGTAACAGCCCGACGACCAAGGGATGGGCGCCAATGACGATCCGTTGCGGCTCTGGACTGCTGCCGATCCGGCGGACATCGCGGAATATCTCATAGGCCACGGTGGTCGGAGACTTCGTATAGCCTCTCCCTTCGCAATAATGACAGGGCTCGGAAACCGAACGCAGAAGATCCTCTCTCACCCGTTCGCGAGAAATCTCGATCAGACCCAGATCGGAAATTCTGGACACTCTGGTGCGGGCCTTGTCGGTCGACATCGCATCGAGCAACGCGTGGTACACCTTGTCACGATTCTTCTCCCGCTCCATGTCGATGAAATCGACGATGATGATTCCACCGATCCCGCGCAACTTCATCTGATAGGCTACTTCTTTCGCCGCCTCAAGATTGT
>CAZGYZ010000230.1:0-3868 GCA_964530675.1 uncultured Nitrospira sp.
ACTGACGCCAATCACCACAGTGGCACTTTCCTCTCTGCTGCAAAATGCCGCACTATCCATGAGAACCTGAGTACCGTTTCTCTTCATAACCACTCGGAACAGGGCTGATTCTCCTTCTTTACTCCCGTGCGTCACAGGCACATCCAATGCAGAACTGATACCTGGAGTCACCGGCTGGTTGTTGGCCGTCATTGTCATTGAAGAAGGGAGCCTCTCATGAGAATTCTTTGTGCTGTGGATGGGTCTGAATGCTCGCAGTGGGGAGTACAGGCACTCGAAGCCCTCGCCGGTCGTGAACCGGAGGCTGTGACGCTGCTCCATGTGGTCGATCCATCGGCCCTCCGAGCGGGCAGAGGCAGGAATCCGGTGGCGGAGAAGCGAGCCCTGGCCGCTATGGAAAAAGCCGGTGCCATCCTCCTCCGTGAGGCAGAGCGATATGCGCGAGTCGCCCTCGGACAGGCCACGACCGGCCCTCGCACCACGCTCCACCACGTCTTAGCCCATGGTCCCCTCGCCCGGACGATCGTGCGACAGGCGCGGCGGGTCAAAGCCGATCTCATCCTCATCGGATCCCGAGGATTGAGCGACATCCGTGGATTCTTGATGGGAAGCATCTCTCGGCAGATCGCGTCGATCGCCCCCTGCTCCGTCCTCGTCGTGAAACAGCCGCTCCCGCAGCTGAGGCATGTGATCCTCGCCGTCGATGACTCGAAGCAGTCACGAGCCGCTGCTCGATTTCTTCGATCCTGCATTCTTCCGGAGTCCGCCACGACCACCATCTTCTCCTCTGCCGAAAGACCGGTGACTGACTTGGCCGTTCGATACTTGTCCAAAGCCCAAGTCGCAGAGTTAGAGCGACCGGTCCTCGAACGCGCCACGCGACTGGTCACATCATTGCGGGATGAATTCCTGAAAGAAGGCTACGCCATCGTTACAGATGTGCAGATGGACCACGTTATCGACACCATCGTCAAACAGGTGGAGGCAAATCATGCCGACCTCCTGGTGATCGGGTCTCGCGAGTTGACCAAGAGCGAGCGGCTCCATCTCGGCAGCGTCTCGGAGAGTCTCCTAAGACACGCCCCTTGCTCCGTCCTGATCGTGCGAGGCCGGCGTGCCTGACCTCGATAAGCTACCGCTCCATCAACTCACGGTTGCTGAAATCTTCACATGCCTGGAAACCGGGGAAAGCGGCTTGTCGCCCGAAGAGGCACGGCAACGGCTCAGCCGGTATGGTCCCAATGTTCTGGAGGAGCCGGGTCACTATTCATTGATTCGAGGATTCCTCCACCAGTTCACTCACTTTCTCGCCATGTTGCTCTGGGTCGCCGTCGCCCTGGCGTTCACGGCAGACTTCATGAAGCCGGGCGAAGGCATGGCCACGCTTGGCTGGGCGATCCTCGGTGTAATCGTCATCAACGCCGTCTTTGCCTTCTTTCAAGAATATAAAGCGGAACGAGCCGTGCATGCCCTCCATCGACTCCTTCCTGCCAGGGCATGGGTCCTTCGAAGCAACCAACCGCTTGATGTGTCGCGAGACGAAATCGTGCCCGGCGACGTGCTCTTGATCGAGGAGGGAGAGCAGATCTCTGCCGACGGCCGGCTCATTGAAGCAGCCGACATGCTGGTCGACACCTCCTCTCTCACTGGCGAATCCCAACCGAAGCGGCGGACGGCGGAGCCGGTGATCGATGGACATCTCCTGGACATTCCCAATCTCGTATTCGCCGGAACCCCCGTGCTCTCCGGCAGAGGTAAGGCGGTCGTGTTCGCCACCGGCATGCAGACGGAGTTCGGTAAGATCGCCCGCCTCTCCACAAGCGTGGAAACAGGCCTCAGCCCGCTGCAAATAGAGATCGCGAAGGTCACCCATGTGGTCGCGCTGTTGTCAGTCGCCATGGGTGGTGTCTTTTTCGTCATCGGCGTCTCTATGGGTTTGGGCTTCTGGATCAGTGCGATCTTCGGAATCGGCATCATCGTGGCGAACGTACCGGAAGGACTGCTCCCCACTGTGACGCTGGCCTTGGCCTTGGGCAGCCAGCGCATGGCCAAACGCCACGCACTCATTAAGCAACTGACGTCCGTTGAAACCTTGGGTTGCACCACCGTCATCTGCACGGACAAGACAGGGACGCTGACCGAGAACCGGATGCGCGTGGCTCGTTTCTATATGGACTATCTCGAAGTCGAGGTGCAGAAGAACTGTCTGGTGATCGCCGGACGCACGACCAGCGCGATCGAGGCCGAGGAGTATGCCCCGCTCTTCGATGCGATCATCCATTGCCACAATGCCAAACGCCTGCGGCGGACCGATGGCCGCCCCACCATCACGGGCGATCCAACCGAAGTGGCCCTGGTCGAGTTCGCACTGGATCACGAACTCCTCCAGCAAGAACCGTTGCCCCGGATGGGCGAGCTTCCGTTTGACGCGGACCGGAAGCGCATGTCCACCATCCATTGGCGTGAGGGCCGGCTCGTGGCCTTTGTGAAGGGAGCGCCGGAATCGCTCGTGCCCCTCTGCAGTCAGATGGTCCACCACAGTGCGCTCTCGCCGATGAGTCAGGAGGATCGCCAGCGCATCATGGAGCAAAGCCGTACCTTCGCGCAGCAGGCCTATCGGGTCCTGGCTGTGGCCATGCGTGACATTGAGCAGGGTGCCGAAAAATTGGACATCGACCATGTTGAACAGAACCTCACCTTCCTCGGCCTCGTGGCGATGATGGATCCCCCGCGCCGTGAAGTGCCGGAGGCTATCGCGCGCTGCCGCCAAGCCGGCGTCCGCACCATCATGATTACCGGCGACCATCCGCTCACGGCCCTGGCCATCGCCCGCCAGATCGGATTGGTGCCGCAAGAGTCCCTCACCGAACCGGATGGAGACTGTCCCGCAATCGAAGGGCACCAGATCGAAACGATGAGCGACGAGGCGCTGCGCCGGCTCCTGACGCCCACCAGTCCTGACAGGGCCGAACCGGTCTTCGCGCGCATGGCCCCCCGGCACAAGATGCGCGTGGTGTCGGTGCTGAAAGACATGGGCGAAGTGGTGGCCGTCACGGGCGACGGGGTGAACGACGCCCCGGCCATCAAGAAAGCCGATATCGGCATTGCGATGGGCATCGCCGGAACCGACGTGGCAAAAGAAACGGCGGACATGATTTTGCTCGACGACAACTTTGCGACTATCGTCAACGCCATTGAAGAAGGCCGGGCCGTTTACGCCAACATCCGAAAATTTTCCACCTACGTGCTGGCGAGCAACGTGCCCGAGGTCGTCCCCTATCTGGCGTACGGCTTATTCGGAATTCCACTGGCGCTCACGGTCCCGCAAATCCTCGCAGTGGATCTGGGGACCGACATGGTTCCGGCCTTGGCCCTGGGTGCCGAAAAGCCCGACGCCGGCATTATGTCAATCCCGCCACGCCCGCGCACGGAACGGTTGATGAACCTTCCGCTGCTCCTGCGCGCCTACGTCTTTTTAGGCCTGATCGAAGCCGGAATCGCCATGGGTTCATTCTTTTTATTGCTCCTGACACAGGGATGGACCTGGGGCATGCCGCTTGACTGGTCCGATCCGCTCTACAAACAGGCGACCGCCGCCACCTTCGCCGCCATCGTCATCGCCCAGGTGGCAAACGTATTCGCCTGCCGCTCAGACCGACTGTCCCTCTTTCAACTCGGCTGGTTCAGCAATCGCTTGCTCCTCTGGGGAATCGCGACAGAACTCGTCGTCCTGGCCTTCATCATCTATGCCCCCTGGGGCAACGCAATCTTTGGGACCAGCCCCTTGCCCGCATGGATCTTCGGGCCACTCGTGCTGGGCGCGATTGCACTGTTGGCGGCAGAGGAAGGCCGGAAGTTCATCGTGAAC
>CAZGYZ010000231.1:0-3856 GCA_964530675.1 uncultured Nitrospira sp.
GGATGCCGAGTTTATTTGAGATCCTGGCGATCGTATTCTCAATGGTTCTCACGCTGCTGTGGAGCGACTCGGCTATTTCTTTTGAGGTGAGTCCTTCGCCGACCATTCTTAGAATGGTCAGTTCGCGGACCGAGAGAGGTTGCAATAGGTTGACGTCCAGCAGTGACCGGGAGAATTCGCCAATGTCATCGATCGCCTTTTCGAACAGTTCACCGCTTGCCGACGGAGAATCCGCGAGACGGCCGATCCGTACATGGATACGGCAGTGTTTGGAAGGGCGTCCCCCCCCTTGGATGACTTCGACTCTGGCCCGGCCAAAGTGCTGTGTTGCGAGGCCTCCAAAAAAACCGGAGGTGATCTGACAGTACTGAGGATTGTCTGCCGGGGGCAGACCGAACGGACACTCTTTTACTTCGAAAGTGATCTGTTCTGAGGTGATGTTCAGAGGCTCAGATGGCCAGAGGGGGATACTGGTCGCGGCTTTCACATATTCGTTCATCCTTCCACCAGAGAACTGTGGCGCGCTCAACTTGTAACGGTAGTAGGCTCGCTCAGCAATCTTGCGACCGATGTTCCGCAACATCCTTCCCAACACTCCAGAATGAAGAATAGTTCCGGTGACCTTAATCAACTCGTCGACAGTGGCGGCTAATAACTGGATCGATGGCATAGGGCTAGGACTGATTAGGGGGTTAACCTGATGTCTATAAATAGGCTGACTACTAAGACTTTGCTTTATTGGAGCAACGCGGCGATCTTTCTACAGCGGAGCGGGAAGCTGCCGACTATATTGGCTAAAGATGCAAGGAAAAATTATTGTTTAATTAAACAATGCCATTATATCCAATGCGCAAAGAAATAAGAGGGTAGTTTGAGCTGGCCCATGGAGTAATTATACTTCAAGCATCTGTCTCTGTTTTTCTTGAGGATTCATTGATGATTCATTCGTTGGATGGATGGTGGGCCGTCATCATAAGTGGTCTGGGACAAGGAGAAGTTTCAAGATTGCCCATAGCCGAAATCGCATCGTCAAGCGCCAGGAGTCCTCCCAACCGGGGAAGCCGATTTGGCGCGTATCACGAGTTTTGAATTGTGCGTAAGGAGTCGTGGGAGCAGGGAGAGAGCGAGACACGATTACATCTGCACAGCTAGGCAAGGTGATGGCGGCCGGCGATCTGTATGATCTTGGCACGATTACGGACCCCCAGCTTTTGGCAAATCCGTGAGGTGGCATTCTGGATTGTGCGGAGACTGAGATGGAGCGCGGTCGCGATTTCTTTGTCGGAACAGCCCTTTCCGATCTGGGTGAGAATCTCAAGCTCCCGACGTGAGAGACATGAAAGCGGTTCATGGTCCATCGCACGCCTGCGGTCTTCGGAGCTAGCATTCTCAGGACCGGTATAAAGGTCGCCTTCTTTCCGTGAAGGCATCGCCTCACCCAGACAGACCGAAACCATATAGGTGGGGCACTCCTCCTTCGGACCGGGAGAAACAACCACCCGCACTGTTCCAAACTGATCCGCAGCAGCCGATCCGAAAAACCCGGAGATGATGGGAGTCAAGGCACCCTTGTGGTTCAAGGTCGGAAAGCCGTGAATGACAAACCTGATGAGGTTCGGGGTCACTTCAATTGGTTCAGCCGACCAGATTTCCCCAGCGGTCATCGCCCGAACGTAGCCCATCGGTGTAAACGATTCCGATTTATTTTTTCTCGTCAGCCGGTAACGCGCCGAGGCTTCTCGCCCTAGTTTTTGACCGGCGCCGTTGAGCAAGCCATTAAGGAGTTCTGGATGAAGCAGTTCCTCCAGAGAGAGGAGAAGCATATCGAAGGTGTCGCGCAGCATGTCCGAATGGTTCATGGCGACAGAGATCCCCAAGCGCATTTCGGATCGCACGCTGTCCTTAACCTACTACTACGGGATGATTCGCTCATCGAGATCAGAGCCGAAGCAAAGCACTCGGTACTTATACATCTCATCATTGAGTACTTCCACTTCTTTTTCGTCTTTATCGCCAGAGAACGTCGCAAATCATTAAGGCGTAGGGATTCACCTGCCGACTAGAGGAATAGCGAAGCAATATCACTGAACGCTGCCTCCGGACTCGGAGGGAGCCCAGTGTGTGGAGAGGAAGTGGCGGCTTCGATCGTCCCACGACGCTTTTCTCTCTCGTTGAGAACGGTGCCAAAGGATGCGAGTCGCAACTCCACCTAAGGGAGGCGTAACTACTCAGGTAGATAGACTGAAGGCTTTTAGTCTTCAGCCTTCAGCCTGAACACCTGAGTAGTTACAGCGAGAAACCAATTGTCTTAGGGACGACATGAATCCGACGACACGAAAGTCCAATCGATACGCCTGGCTCCCGGGGCTTATTCTCGCCACAACGGGTGTTGCGGTTCTGACTTTCCTCCTTGGCCTCTCCATGTTGGAAGACCGCCTTATTGCTCAAGCCGGTGTCGATGTCCAATCGGCGGCCGCAGAGATCGCGGAAAAACTGAATCTCCTGCTTCTCGAGCGATACGGAGATATCCAAGTCTTGGCCGAGACCTTCAGTAGAACGGGGCAAGATCGCGAGGAATGGACCGAGTATCTGAATATGTTTCAGCGAGTCTATCCGCTGTATTTCTGGTTGGGGGTGATCGACAACAACGGCCGGGTGCTGGCGGCCACTGATCGCACCACGGTCGGCCTAGACGTCGGAAGCAAAGACTGGTTCAGAGATCTTGCTTCCAAGCCGGCTCTCCGAGTTCACGATGTCCAGCGTGATGATTTGACCAAAGGGAGGAACGTGATAGCGTTTTCGGCTCCGATCAGATCCGACCGCCTGGCACATCGCACATCCACTTCCTTTCAAGGAGCCGTCATCTCTCGTATCGACACCTCAAAACTCGACGCGATGGTGACTCGAACGCTCCGTGAGCTGGAAGTGAAGGCTGGATACAAGCAAGGCCTGGAATACCAAATTCTCACCCGCCAGGGTCACGTCCTTGCCGAATCAATTCCTGAGCAGAACGGTCCGGTCGATCTGTTTGCCTTGGGCACGACGTCGGCACAACTGGTCTTCTCAGGGAGAACCGGGTTCATCGCGGAAGAGCATCGGCGGCGCCACGTACCGGTTCTTACTGGCTATGCCCAGATGCCGGCTCGCAAGGAATTGGATGCATTAGGGTGGGGCGTTCTCGTTCGGGTGGACCGTCAGGCAATCCTTTCACCGATCCGCTCGGTTCTCTGGACGGCAACGATGTGGGGTGGCATTTTCTTCACCCCCATGTTGGGAGTACTCCTTTGGACGACGCGTCAATTGCGGCAGGAATGGCATCGGGCAGAGGCCGCCAAGCAGGCGCTGCAACAGACGAAGGAACGAGCTGAACAAGCCTCGCGCGAAAAGGCTGAGATCCTTGCTGCGGTGGAGGCCTTCTTTATCCGCGTCAATAGCGAGGGAGTTGTCACGGAATGGACAATTCGTGCAGAGGCCATTTTCGGCATCTCCCTTCGTGAGGCGCTTGGCCAGTCCTTCGCGAAGCTTCCCATCCAGTGGAGTTGGGAGGAGATTCTCGGGGCGATAGGGAAGGTCGGTGACACGTTGAAGTTTATCCTGTTGGACAAGATACGGCTGGTTCTTCCAGAAGGGAAAGAGGCATTCCTCAAACTGACACTGTCGCCGATCCACGATGGTTGTGGTGGCCTGACCTACATCATCATGGGGGAGAATATTACGGAGCGGCTATCCCTTGAGCGCGAACTGGCGCAGGCGCAAAAGCTCGAGTCCATCGGGCACCTGGCGTCCGGCATCGCCCACGAGATCAACACGCCGACCCAGTTCGTCGGCGACAACGTGCGCTTTCTGTCCGACTCGT
>CAZGYZ010000232.1:0-3809 GCA_964530675.1 uncultured Nitrospira sp.
GGGGGGCCCACCGCAAGAAGCGGCCACGCAAACCCTTGCCCGGCATGATGCTGCATCAAGACGGCTCGACCCATGAATGGGTCCCCGGCTGTCAGTGGGATCTGATCGTGACGCTGGATGATGCGACCACCGAGATCTATTCCGCCTTCTTTGTGGAGGAAGAAGGCACGATGAGCAGTCTCCAGGGCCTGCGGGAGGTCATCGAGACGCAGGGGCTCTTCAGTTCCCTCTATACGGACCGGGGCTCCCACTACTGGCACACCGATGAGGCGGGGGGAAAAGTGGACAAGAGCCGGCTGACGCAGGTGCATCGCGCCTTGCAGCAGTTGGGGGTGACGCTCATTCCGGCGTATTCGCCGGAAGCGCGGGGCCGGTCGGAGCGCGCCTTCCGGACCCTGCAGGACCGGCTGCCCAAAGAGCTGGCGCTGGCCGGGATCACGGAGATGGCGGCGGCCAATCGGTACCTGACCGAACAGTTCCTCCCCCAGCATAACGACCGATTTATGGTACGGGCGACGGAACCGGGCACCGCCTTCATCCCGTGGGTCGGTACGCACCTCGCCGAGATCCTGTGTGTGCAAGACGAGCGGGTCGTGGCCAAGGACAACACCGTGCGGTATCAGGGCCTAAGCCTGCAGATCCCGCAGGACCCACATCGGTTCCATTACGTGAAGGTCACGGTGCGGGTGCACGCCTATCCGGATGGGACCCTGGCCGTGTTCCATGGTCCCCGGTGTCTGGCGCGCTATAGTGCCGAGGGCCACCTCCTTGGCCAACCCCGGCCGCAGCTCTCGTCAGGAGGCCGATGCCTGACTCGGCCTGCGACCCGATCGTCGATCGTAGACCAAATATGAGCGCTCGCTGATTCAGGAACAGATGAAATTTCGCGGCTGAGAAAACCGGACAGATCATGTGCTACATAAACCGGACAAGTTAACTTGCTATCTACAGCTTAGCGCCAGGTGTGTTCCCGTGATATCGGAGTCGTGCGGCCGTTCGTTCGGTCTGCATCTGGAGCATCACCGTCCGAAAGGTGATCCCGACAAGGAAGGCTTCTCGATCGAAATAGGACAGTGCATCCAGGAGCAGTAGGACGGCCTGCTCGTAGTGGCCTAGATCCGTGAGGTAGAGCCAGGTCGAGTGATCTGGTGGGCCATCCAGGGTTTGGCCGGTTTCGAAGACGGCATAGCGTTGATAGAGTCCAGTCTGGAGGGCTTCAAGCCAGTCCTCGTGTTCCTGAAATTCCTCCCCCTGGCGTAAGAATCGAATCGCGGTAGTGCCGATCACGAGGATGTCGCCCCGGCGGAGGGCGTGTTCGATGATCGCGAGCGCACGGGGGCGAGGGGTGGCAGGGAGGGAGGGGGAAGGGCTGCCGGTGTCGGGAGGCAACGGCGAGGGAGGATGTTGTGAGGGTCTGATGATCTGCATGGAGTTGTGACCTTCTTGCCGCTGTGCGGACGTTGTGTCCGAAGGGTGCGATGTAGATGTCATCGGAATGTGTGTGTGCCCGCGGAGCGGGCCAGAGGGGTTACCCGTAATACGAGCGGATACAGTCGTCGCCGCAACACGCTTGGTATTGCTGAGAGGGTGTGAAGTCGGTGCCGCAGTTGCGACATTCACGGAGTTCATCCATCCAAGCATCCGGGCAGCGGAGTTCATGGCAGACGAGGCCGTTGATCGAGAGCATCTGGCATGAATCACAATAGTACCGGCGGACAAAGTGGCCATGGGTATTGCGAGCACGGATGGTGGGCATGGGCGATCTCCGAGTCGTGTGAGTGATGAGCGGGTGGACGAACGTGTGGATCTCAGACGTGGGGTAGTCTGACGACCGATGTCGTTAGATCTTGATGAGTTCCTTTTCGATCGCGGCTTGGCAGAGGGTGCGGTACATGGCTCGATTGAAGCAGGGATAGCGTTCAATGAGTGCGGCAGGGTGTGGCTCGGTTGGGAGCCATTCGCTGAGCGCAATTGCGACGGCGGGACTGCGAGCGATACCGGCATGGCAGTAGAGGGTGAGTTTCGTCATGGTATTGCGGTGAGTGAGGACGAAATCGAGCAGGGGGTGGGCGTCTTGCAGACTGAGTGGGCCGATGTTCCCATAGGTCTTGTGATCGATGTGATACAGGAGATCCCAGGCGGCGAGGTGATAGGTGGCCGCAAACGTGCCCAATGGGGTGATCGGGGGGCGGCCAGGCTCGGTTATCGCAATGAGGACTTCGCCCGGTTGAGGACGATAGCGTTCCTGAATACAGAGTTCCATCTCAATGCCGACGGGGATGGTCGGAAGAGGACGGGGGACACGGGATTCGGCCCAGGCGTACGCGTCGAGGAGCTGTGTGAATTTGGATGAACGGTCTTCAGGGAGAGGGGCGATCTTTGACGTGGGTGAGCCGAGAATGGCTTGGTAGTCGGTCTGGTCCGGGTCGCCGGTATCGGTTTCGATAATGATGGCCGAGGCGGAGTCGAGATGCCCATAAGGGACGTCGAGATAGGCACACGGTTCACCAGGGATGGCTCCTCGATCGCAAAACCAGCGGGTGTCGGTCATAGTCGCTCCTGGATGATAGCAAGCTGAGAGAAAGATCCGGGTCTTTCACATAAACGGGGGGTACGTTCCCAGCAACAGGATGTGGGTCATGACAGTCGGGAGCCATCTGATCGTGTTCCCTCTTGCTGTGTGAGGGGTCGGTCGATTCCTAGAGGGGAGAGCCGTGCGAGCCACGCGAACCGCATCGTGAGATGTTTCACTCATGATGAAGGGACGAATGGGGAAAGTGAGTGCGTCGTGCGTAGGGAATAGTTTCCAACTCGATGAGAATCAACACAAAGATCATCTTATGAAACAGGTTCATGAAGAAAGGATAGCGGTGCTCTCTACTTCGTGCGGCGAGATCCGGTTCAACTTGGTGTTTCTGACGAGATCAAGGGTTTGCTCTGAGGGTGATGCCGACAATTTGGCCTGGAGCAAAGCAGCGCTGTTGGAGTAGGTCTTTCTCGACGAGGTCCAGATCACGGGCATTCGCACGGAGGTGGACGAGACGATTCTGGTGCTGGTGGCGGCCAACGGTTCTTCGTGAAATCGCACAGGAGGTCGCGTGAAACCCTGCCCTGGGACGCATCGCTCAGGTGCGAGCGTACCCGACGACTGAACAGAGGCCCTGCAACACACGTTGCAGCGTCTGCGGAGATACTGTGCCGAAGGTTTTCACGATGCTGCTTTCGGAAAGCGTAAAGACTTTGTCGAATCTGATCCAACACGCTTTTGGGAGTGTGCCTTCTGCCAAGTCCGCCGTCTCGACTGGCAGCGCATCACTTGGCTGGGCGACGGAGGTGACGGCCAACCCGATGAAGTCGGCGTGTCGATCCGGCGGAGTCAGAAACATCACGGGGCGTTTCTTGGCTGACTGCAGATCCGAGAAGGGAAACGGAATGAGGACAAGGTCGCCGGGCTTACACGCCATTCCAGACCTCGTCGTCCTAGTTGTCCCATGCGTGGCGCATGGCCGGTTCCTGCGCCTGCTTCAATTCTTCAGTGAGCCGGTCTCTCAGTCCATGTTTGATTTCAATGTACTCGATGAAATCTAACACTTCCTGCGCGAGTGTGTCCGGGAGCTTCTGCGCTTCCTTGAAGATACGTTCGGCTGTCGACATATCGCACGTCCTTTCTTGGGCCATCAGGGCCATATTCAACGTCTTCAGTAAGAACGGCCTCTTGAGTCTGATTGTGGCCTGGATGGTGGCTAATACTCAAGGGGGAGTCGCTCGTGCTCGGCGCAGAGATCGTCATCGCTTCGACGGGAGGATCC
>CAZGYZ010000233.1:0-3805 GCA_964530675.1 uncultured Nitrospira sp.
CGTCGGAGCCTAATCGAATGTGCAGCGACAGGCTACTTGGCGAGGTCGATGAAGTCAACGTGTTGCGGGTCGAAAGGAGGAAGGGAACAAGGGTTACGGAGCATGGCCAGATCAGTGGGCTATTAGTCCACTTCAATCTTGAAGCCCAAATCTTCGATCATCTCCAGACTTCGGGGGGCGCGGCGCCTGGTGTTGTGAGGTAGCTGTTCGCGAAGATGGAGTCGTCCGGCTCACGGCTTCTTCGCCACGACCTTGCCGTTTTCCCACACGTAGATCGGCGTGCCGTACATCCGGGCGGTCTTGCGCGCGACCTTGGCGGATCTCCTGAGTGCGCGCAGGACGCTTTGAGAAAAGGCTTTGGCCTCTTTTGAGACTTTCTTTTTCACTTGTTGATCTTTTGACACCTGGGGGTATCTCCAAAATCTTGCTGACCAGAAATGGTTTTGCAGGCTGCTCAAAAAGGCATGTATTCTCACCCGCCCAACCCCAGGCGTGCCAAGATACGCCTCTTTCCCAGGAAGGCCGCAGGGAGACTCGGACCCCGAGGCGTACTCAGGGCTGTACGTTGAGGGGTTCGAGCGACTGAGAACGAAGCTGGGGGCCTTTTTCAGCAGCCGTTTGGTAGTCGACTTCAATCTTGAAGCCGAGATCTTCAATCATGCTCCAGACTTCGGGGGCCGGTTGGCCTGGTGTCGTGAGGTAGCCGTTCACGAAGATGGAGTCGGCTGGGTAGAGGGCCAAGGGTTGGAGACTGCGGAGATTGTGCTCGCGGCCACCGGCGACGCGGAGTTCGGTGCGGGGGTGGAGAAACCGGAAGAGACAGAGCACTTTCAAGCATCGTTGAGGAGTCAGGTTGTCACAACTTTCCAGTGGCGTGCCTGTCGCCGGGTGGAGTGTGTTTAGGGGAATCGAGTCCGGTTTCACGTCGATCAGGGCCATTGCCAGGTCGATGAGGTCCTCGTCCTTCTCTCCCATTCCCACGATCCCGCCGGAACAGATTTCCAATCCTGCCGCGCGTGCGTTCCGGATAGTGCTGAGCCGGTCTTGGAAGGTATGGGTAGTGCAGATGGAGGAGTGAAAGGCTTCGCTCGTATTCAAGTTGTGGTTGACCCGATCGACTCCCGCCGCTTTCAGACGCTTGGCCTGTTGTTCATTCATGAGGCCCAGTGAGCAGCAAATCTGAATCGGAATCTCCTGCTTGATCGAGCGGACGGCTCCTGCTATTTCGTCGATTTCGCGATCTAACGGACTCCGTCCGCTGATGACGATGCAATAGCGTTGGGCCTTGGAAGCCGCAGCCTGCCGGGCTCCGTCGATCATCTCTTTTTGCGGCACGAGGTTATAGCGCTCAATGGGGGTGGTGGAGGTCGCAGATTGGGAACAGTAGTGGCAGTCCTCCAGGCAGGCCCCACTCTTGGCGTTCTGCAACATCTGGAGTCGAACGGTCTTGCCGAAATAACGGGATCGGACGGTAAAGGCAGCTTGGAGGAGTCCCAGCAACTGCTCATCCGGCGTGTCGAGCACAGCCTGGCATTCGCTTCTGGTCAGCGTCTCGTCGCGCAAAGCTTTAACAGCGAAATCCTGATAGTCGACCATATGACACTCCAGCATCTGATGAGGTTGATTTGATAGCCATGCTGATGGCTGCGCGTGCGTGCGTCAGGCAGCTAGACTGGCGGGAAACCTACACGGTTTCGAAGGGAGAAGCAATGCCCTGGTAGGGAACTGCGGAGACTGGGAGGGGGCCGCTGTCTTGACCTGGGACCGCTTGCCCGTCGTTCGGCAAGGGTAGCGCGACCAATGTATTCCAGATTCCACAGCTGCGGCAGCGCCCAGACCATTCGGTCGACTCTTGCCGGCAGGCGGTGCAGACATAGGGGACGACCACACGTTTCTTGAAATGGAGGGCTTTCTTGAGTTCAGTGACGGCCTCCTCCATCTGCTGCTTGCGCAAATAGAGATTAGCCATGATCTTATGGTAATCGGCCAATTGGTCCTGTACCCCTTCGACGGTCGAGAGGATATCGAAGGCTTCGTCGACCATTTCGAGGCGATAGTAGAGCTTGCCTAAATAGAACTGCAGGGCAGGGTTGTTCGGGTCTTGCCGGAGAGCCTCCTGATAGACACGGATAATTTCGCTGGGTTCACCCTGTTCGAGAAAGAGCTCTTCGAGGCGGTGCAGGATGATGTTGCTGCGGGTTTTGGTATAGATCTTCTTGAGAATTTCTACGGCCTGCTTGGTCTTGCCTTCCCGGATCAGGATTTCGCCGATGCCGACGTAGGCCGGTAAGAACGTCCGGTCTTTCTTTATGGCGCCGCGGAAGTAGCGCCGAGCTTTGTCTGGGTGGCCTCGTTCCAGGAATTGGCGTCCGACTTCGTAGGTGCAGCCAGTGAGGAGATGGGCCTCGGCCTTGCGTTCAGGCTCTGGCAGGTTGGCCTTCAGGAGACGATGTTGGATTTCGAGCGCCTCGCTCCATTTTTCGAGCCTGATCAACAAATCGCGCTTGCGGATGAGCGCGGTGAGGTTATCCGGTTCGATCTTGAGCATCTTCTGCAGGGTCTGCAGGGCATCCTCATAGCGCTTGGCGCTTTCCAAGTCGTTGGCCAACTCCAGTAGAATTTCAATGTTGCGTTCATCGACACGATTCGCTCGTTGATGGAGGCGGATTGCCTCAGCGAAGTTGTTTTCCACACGGTAAATGTTTCCCAGCCAGAGCAGCGAATCGACACGGTTTGGGTCCATGGCGAGCGCTCGTTCGAACAGGCCGATGGCTTCGACGGTGCGTTTTGACATGATGGCATGGGTGCCTTCACGATGGAGCGCATCGATTTTTTCTTTGCGTCGCAACAGCCGCGTGCTGCGCCAGTTGCCGATGACGTGGGCGGTTTGCCGCATGCCGACTGCCAAGGCCACGAGCACGGCGCCGACGGCCATGGAAAAGATGACGAGCGTGACGGGGCTCAATTCGAACTGGAGGGTGGGACTGGTCCGGACTGAGACCATCCCAGGATTCAGTTCGCGGAAATAACTGTAGAGAAAGATTCCGGCACTGACGAGGAAGATGGTGGCGAGCAGTCGGAGCATCGATCTAGGCCTTTGTTTTCGTCGGCGCCTTTTTCCGCTTCACGGGCTTTGGGGTCGCGACCGGTTGTGTGGCCGGCGGTTCGCCCGGGATAGCGATGCGTTTTGCGTCAGCCCACAACCGTTCGAGGGCGTAATGCTTTCGGACATCCTGTCTGAAAATATGGACGATGACATCGCCAAAGTCCATCAGAACCCACTGGGAGGACCGATTGCCTTCGATGCTCAGCGGCTTGTTGCCGGAGCGAGAGAGGATGTCGTCGATATGATCAGCAATGGCACTCGCTTGGCGATCCGAATCCGCAGAGCCTATCACCAAGTAGTCCGTAATAGAGGTCAGCGGCGCGACCTGAAGGACAACAGCATCGGTGGCCTTCTTATCGAGCATGGCCCGGGCAATGGCGAGGGCCGTAGACCTAGCTGTTCGTGCGATTACGATCCTCTTGGTAGAGATGATGCTGGAGTATATAAGATTCCACTGAGGGCGGCAACAGATTTGCCACCGGATGCCCTTGGCTGATTTGCGAGCGAATGTCCGAAGCGGAGATCGGGCTGGGTGGTAGTTTGAGGCAGATCAGGCCTTGTGTTCCGAGCGGCGCCTCAATTCGTGAAATTCGGCCTGCATCCAAATCCATCAGTGAGGAAACTGGAATTGGCGGAAGCAGTGAAACGGTTGAGAGGGAGCGAAACGATAAGCCTGGCCGCGAGAGGACGACGAAGCGG
>CAZGYZ010000234.1:0-3761 GCA_964530675.1 uncultured Nitrospira sp.
CAGACTGTGTGGCTGATCGACTGGAAGAACCCGGAGAAGAATCACTTCGCCATCGCCGAAGAAGTCACAGTGTTGGCCGCCGATGCCAAGGCCCACGCCAAGCGTCCGGATGTGGTGCTATATGTAAACGGTATTGCGCTCGGCGTGCTGGAGCTGAAACGATCTACCGTCTCTGTGGCTGAGGGTATTCGCCAGAACCTCGATAACCAAAAGAAAGCGTTCATCCAACCCTTCTTCTCCACGATGCAGTGGGTGATGGCGGGCAATGACACCGAGGGATTGCGCTACGGTGCCATTGAGACGAGGGAGAAGTATTACCTCACGTGGAAGGAAGAGAGCACCGTTGAGAACCTTCTTGACCAGGCGCTCATTCAACTCTGTGCCAAAGCTCGATTCCTCGAACTGATCCACGATTTTATTGTCTTCGACGCCGGAGTGAAGAAGCTGTGTCGTCCGAACCAGTATTTCGGCGTGCGCGCCGCGCAGGAACGTGTGAAGCGCCGCGAGGGCGGCATCATCTGGCACGCACAGGGTTCAGGCAAGAGCCTCACGATGGTGTGGCTTGCGAAATGGATTCGTGAGCACGCCAAGGATCCCCGTGTGCTCATCATTACCGACCGGAAGGAGCTGGATGAGCAGATCGAAAAGGTCTTCATGGGTGTCCATGAAGACATCTACCGGACGACGAGTGGCGCAGACCTGATTGCCACGCTGAACGTGACAACACCGTGGCTTGTCTGTTCGCTTGTTCACAAGTTTGGCGGCAAGGAAGAAACGGAAGAGGGCGGCGATATTCCCGGCTATATCGAGGAACTGAAGAAGGCCTTGCCGCCTGGCTTTGCCGCCAAGGGCAATCTCTTCGTCTTTGTGGACGAGTGCCACCGCACGCAGTCCGGTGACTTGCACCAGGCGATGAAAGGGATCTTGCCGAGCGCCATGTTTATCGGCTTCACCGGTACGCCGCTCTTGAAGACGGATAAGCAGAAGAGTATCGAGATCTTTGGCCCCTACATTCACATGTACAAGTTCGATGAAGCCGTGAAGGACGGTGTGGTCCTCGATCTTCGTTACGAGGCGCGAGACATCGATCAGCGCATCACCTCGCAGAAAAAGATCGATCAGTGGTTCGAAGCCAAGACAAAGGGCCTGACCAATCTTGCGAAGGCGCAACTCAAGCAACGCTGGGGCACGATGCAGAAGGTGCTGTCCAGCCAGTCGCGGCTCGAACAGATTGTCGCCGACATTCTCATGGACATGGCGACACGCGATCGCCTGCAAAGCGGGCATGGTAACGCGATGCTGGTTGCAGGCAGCATCTATGAGGCCTGCAAGTTCTACGATTTATTTTCCAAGACGGACCTCAAGGGTAAGTGCGCGATCGTCACCTCCTATTCCCCTTCAACTGCCGATATCAAGGGCGAGGAAAGCGGAGAGGGAGAGACCGACAATATCGAGAAATACAATACGTACAGCCAGATGCTCGCCGACTGGTTCAACGAGCCACCGGAGACGGCGGTGAACAAGGTAGAGAAGTTCGAGAAAGAGGTAAAAAAGAAGTTTATCGACGAGCCGGGGCAGATGAAGCTCTTGATCGTGGTGGACAAGCTGCTGACTGGCTTCGACGCGCCCCCGGCGACCTACCTCTATATCGACAAGCAGATGCGCGATCATGGGTTGTTCCAAGCGATCTGCCGCGTGAACCGTCTCGACGGCGACGACAAGGAATACGGCTACATCATCGACTATAAAGACCTGTTCAAAAGCCTGGAGGGTGCGGTGCACGACTACACCTCCGGCGCGTTCGATGGTTACGAGAAGGAAGACGTGGCTGGGTTATTGGAAGACCGCCTGGGCAAAGCACAGGAACGGCTGGAAGAAGCGCTGGAGGCTATACGCGCGCTGTGCGAGCCGGTCGATGTGCCGAAGGACCAGCCGGCGTATCTCCGGTATTTCTCTTCGAAAGAGTCCGGCAACGCGGCGCAGCTGAACGCGAACGAGCCGCAACGGCTTTCGCTCTACAAGCTGACGGCCTCGTTGGTTCGTGCCTATGCCAATCTCGCCGGCGAAATGACAGAGGCCGGGTACACGGAAGCGCAGGCCGAGGTGATCAAAAAGGAAGTCACCTTCTACGAGAATCTTCGCAATGAGGTCAAGCTGCATAGTGGGGATGCCATTGACCTGAAGCAATATGAGCCGGCGATGCGACACTTGATCGATACCTACATTCGAGCGGAGGGAAGCGAGCCGGTATCTGCGTTTGACGATCTGTCGCTGGTGCAACTCATCGTGGAACGGGGAATCGATGCGGTGAAGGCGCTGCCGGACGGCCTTAAAAAGAATAAGGAGGCCATGGCAGAAACGGTCGAGAACAATGTGCGCAGGCTCATCATCGACGAGTCGCCGATCAATCCGAAGTATTACGAGAAGATGTCCAAGTTGCTTGATGCCTTGATTACACAACGGCGGCAGGAGGCGCTCGATTACCAGAAATATCTTGAGGCGATCGTGGCGCTCACAAAGAAAGTGGTGCATCCAGAAGCTGGGGCCTATCCCCCGTTACTCGACACACCGGCTAAGCGTGCGTTGTATGACAACCTCGGTAAGAAGGAAGTCTTGGCTCAGGCGGTGGATAGCGCCGTCCGATCGAGCAGACAGGACGATTGGCGCAGTAATCAATTCAAAGTGAAGAAAGTGAAATTAGCGATTCAGGCAGCTCTTGAGCAAAGCCTTCTTCATGGAATCGCCTCATCTGCCGATCCCAGTTCCAGTCCGAAGGCGGAACATCCGGCTGACTATGAGGCGAAGCCTATAGAATCGCTAGAGGCTCTGGTAGAGCGAATTCTCACATTAGTGCAAAACCAAGATGAATATTGAACGAAGCCGAATTACGGTGAGCGGTTTACCGGTGGAGATAGTGCGAAAGGCTATCAAGAACCTTCACCTTGGTGTCTACCCGCCGAATGGTCGTGTGCGAGTAGCCGTTCCCGTGAGAGTCCATGATGAAGCTGTGCGGCTGGCCGTCATCTCAAGGTTAGGCTGGATCAAGCGACAGCGGAGGCGCTTTCATGCTCAAGAGCGTCAGTCGGCCCGTGAATACGTGTCGCGTGAGAGCCACTACTTTCTTGGCCGCCGGTATTTGCTGAATGTGATCGAGCAGGACGGGCCTTCACAAGTTTCTAGGCGAGGCAATACAATTCTTGAGCTTCAAGTCCCCAAAGGGGCCAGTAGGCATAGACGTGAACAAATCCTACTTTCCTGGTATCGGAAGAATCTCAAAGTGCTGATCCTGCCTTTGATCGAGAAGTGGGAAGCCAAGATGGGCACGAAGGTTGAGAGCTGGGGCGTAAGAAGGATGAAAACAAAGTGGGGCAGTTGCAACAGCGCTGATCGGCGAATCTGGTTAAATCTTGAGCTAGCCAAAAAACCTATTCATTGCCTTGAGTACATCCTCGTTCACGAGATGGTGCACCTTACCGAACGGCACCATAATGACCGATTCACGATGTTGATGGATCAGTTCATGCCAAACTGGCGGCAACGCCGAAATGAATTAAATCATGCCCCGCTCGCCCATGAGATGTGGAGCTACTGATTGTGTCCGGGAGAAAGCGCCATGGTCATCGCTTGACCTTGCACCTATGCTCAGACGAGAGTGGCCGAGGCTGCCCTTTACCGTGCGCATTGAACAATATAGATGCTCCCTCCGAGCTTGCTCGTTATCTCTCTAGGGATGGAGGCTGATTGATTTTCCACTGCGCGCG
>CAZGYZ010000235.1:0-3758 GCA_964530675.1 uncultured Nitrospira sp.
ACTAGTTCCTGCAAACTTTTCTGGTCCGCCGCTGGTGCAAGGTCAACTATGCGCCTGTCAGGAACTGAAGCCTCAACCTGAGGTAGATAGATTGTGAACGTGGTGCCGTGCCCCACCTCGCTGGTAACAGTCACATGACCATTGCTTTGTTTCACAATCCCATAGACGATGGACAGACCCAAGCCGGTTCCTTTCCCCGGCGCTTTCGTTGTGAAGAACGGCTCGAACAGTTTGGCCTGCGTCGCCCGATCCATGCCGGATCCGGTATCTGCGACTGAGAGCAGAACATATCGTCCTGGATGGAGGTCTGGAGCTTCGCGGGAGCGCGAGTCGTCCAGCTCAGTCATCGCCGTCTTGATGGTCAGCGATCCACCCTGCGGCATGGCATCGCGGGCATTCACGCACAGGTTCATAATGACTTGCTCGATTTGGCCAGGATCGGCCTTGACCCGGTCAAGGTGCGGGTCCAAGTTCGTGCATAGAGCAACGTCATTTCCGATAAGCCGCCGCAGTATCGTCTCGCTATTGGAAACGAGATTGTTCAGATTTACGAGCCGGGGTTCCAATACCTGCTTTCGACTGAAGACCAGCAACTGATTGGTCAGGCCCGAAGCCTGATTGGCAGCCTTCATTAATTCGTCTGCATATCGTCTCGAAGCAGCCGCGGGGTCCAGCGTCGCGACAATCAGTTCGGTGAATCCTCGCATGACGGTGAGGAGATTGTTGAAGTCGTGGGCAACGCCTCCTGCCAGCCGGCCCATGGCTTCCATCTTTTGAGACTGCTGTAGTTGGAGGTCTTTCTGACGCAACACCTCAGCATTATTGGTACGCTCGATGGCGGCGGCGGCGATAGAGGCGATGACAACTAAGAGGTCGAGATCGTCATGGTCAATCTGTCCGGTAGCCTTATTCAGAACCTCGATGACGCCGATAGGGGCTCCGCCATACCGCTTGAGTGGAACCACGATCATGTCCCTTGACTGATACCCAGTGATCCGGTCGGTCGCCGAAAAGTGCCGGATATCCTGCTGTACGGCGGGGATGACCTCTGCTTGGCCGCTGCAGAACACGGCGCCGGCAATACCCTTGTCCCAGGGAATCGAGGTGCCGTGAAGGCAATCGGCATTCTCTCCGACTACATATCGAAAGACTAGTTGCTTGGTTTTGTCGTCTGCCAGTAGGATGGATCCGGCGTCTTCCCCTATCACCTCAAGGGCGGTGCGCAGAACCTGACTCACCATGTCATCGACATTCGTATACTGAAATAGGGTTTCGCTGAGATGACGGATGGATTCAAGCGGCGATGGCATCGATTCAGTCCTGTAGTGGCCCCGGATTAGAACAACAGCTCATCACTGACAGCTCCCTACAGATATGGCCCCAGATCGACATTTGGCCAAACAATATCGAAAATTTCGAACGCTTTTCGATTGCCGGGCGCGGGGGACAACTGGTGGGATTGTTATCGTGAAACGTATCTCGTTCTTCGCGCGAGACTCGCGAGGCTTGCGAGAATAGCGGGACTGGTTGGACGGATGATGGTTTGAGATCCTAAGTTTTAGGTTTACTGGGCTTCGAGCCCAGAACTTTGAATTTCATGTCGCGCCTGTCTTGCTTGTCTCGCTCACGATTCACGAGAGACGCGGGCCGGAGCCTAGCTGCCAGGATTGAGCAATTCTGGCGATTTACTTCTGCCCGAACGGGCCTTCAGCAATTCGATGAGTTCAACTCGTAGCGTGCTATTGAGGCGTTGCCGTGCCTCAAGCGGCAGGCGAAGAAACTCCACCCCAAACTGATGGCCTCGCACCCACTTAATTGTGCCGAGCTCAATTGACAGCGCCCGCATCTGATTGGGAAGCATTACACTCACTCGCAGATCACTGCCGCAGAGAACCTCTCGATCGCACAAGACGGAGCACCCCATCAGCGACAGATTGGTCAGCATACCTTCGCCGACAAACGGCGTACCGCCAAAGATGACAGGATAGAAAAGCGGGAACCGATGATAGGTTCGAGCATAAGGAAGGGACGCCATGGCAGCCTCCATGACGTCGAATTGTACCGGGGCGGGCACTGGCGCGGTATCCTACATTAGGAGGGGGAACCTTAGCCCGCGAGGGGTGAAACGCATCTCGTTGAGGATAAACACATATGGGTTAACGGCGTACGCAGATCAATCCTTCCTTTTGAAGGCAATTCGATATGTGCCAAGGCGGCCAAGAAGCGCTTCTTCAGTCGATAATTCAAACGTCACCTCGATCCCCTTGTCTTTATCCCAACGACCAAACGCGATATCTGCGAAGCGGTCGTAGAGTTCGTTCACAGATTCGGGGATCTCTCTTCTCTCTTCAACCAATTCAAAGAGCAATATGAGAGACAGGGGCACCATCGGCATCTTGAATTGAATCTTCTCCAATCCCGACTTGAGAACTTTCAGCTTATCCTTATTGCCTTCCACCAGCTTCGCAAATAGTTTCAGCGCCTGACTGACTTCAAAGGGCAATAATTCGTACTTTGTAAATCCAGCAGGAGGAGTCTTCAACATCTCTATCTTCCTGCTGGTGACCAGAAGACTGATATTGAGCTCGTCCGCAAACTGTGCCGCTTTGTCTAATACCTGTTGCCGTTTCGATGAAGGCACCTCGTCGAGGGCGTCCACCATCAGCATTGTAATGGCCATCCGGCTTTCGAGTTCGGGAGAAACAACCAGTGTTCCCAACAAGGCCCTTGTGTCATTCATCTCTAAGATTTGCCTGGCTTCCACTAAGATCGGCAGTTCAAAAGGCCGCTTGTTTCCACTCCCACGTATCACGTCCATCAACGCATCGCGGAACATCTGGATTGCCAGTCTTACCAAAGCCGCGGACTTCCCGCTGCTGGGATCACCGACTAGAAGCACCCTGCGATCTTCCTCAATGATTTCTTTAAGCTTCGCGAGGTGGGAAGGTTTGTCCACCGACACCTCCCGCGCCTTGGCTCTTTCTCGCACACCTGTTTTAGCTACAAGAATCTCAACATAGTAGTCCGACAGATTTTTCCTCTTGCCCCCCAGCCAATGCTTCGCTTCCAGCTGAGCAATCTGAACATGAAGGGAATCGATGACCTCCTGCTCAAAGAAAACTTGGGGATAATGCTCGACACACTTGCCTATAAGCCAGTCGATGTCGCGCACATCCTCCAGGTTTATCGGAACGTCCGCGACTAGTTGTTTCCTCGCCTGAAGGCTGAACTCTCCCGCAACAATCACCATGATTTTATTCACGGGAAGATCCTGGAAAATCGTTTCTACTTCAGCGGGATGTTCCAGCGCATGCCCGACTAGGTTCTCAACTTCTTGAAACTTTTTACTCGCTCCAGCTTTCAAAATGTCCGTAACTTCTCTTTTAAGCTGATCGACTGCGCCTGCTGTTATCTCTGTAATAGGCCAGCATTTGACGACAACCGCCGTGACATCGATGCCGAGGTTATCTTTTTTAACAATCACTAAGTCTTTGCCATGTCCATTCACACCGTAAGTGATCGCCGTTCTATAACTTGGCTCCATACGCTCAAACAATGCCTTCACATGCTTGTGCAATTTCGCTTCTGGGAACGCCATGAGAATGGATAGCCGCGTTTCATGCGGCAACGCTTTCGCGTACTGGACAAGCTCTTCCTGTATATCCATTCCGACCCTCTGCCAGTTAAATTTCCTAAACAAGGCTACTTGCAGTCTCTAAGACTGTCAACCTTGTTATTCAGAATCGCCCCCCCTCTTA
>CAZGYZ010000236.1:0-3743 GCA_964530675.1 uncultured Nitrospira sp.
TCGAGATCATTGTGCGGCAGATGTTGCGCAAGGTCAGAATCGAAGACCCCGGCGATACGGAGTTCTTGCCAGGCAGTCAGGTCAGCAAGATGTTATTCGACGAAGAGAATGAGCGAGTGTTGGCGAAGGGTGGACAGCCGGGTCTTGGGAAGCCGGTATTGCTGGGTATTACCAAGGCGGCATTGACCACCGATAGCTTCATCTCGGCCGCCTCATTCCAGGAGACCACGCGCGTTTTGACGGAAGCCGCCATCAATGGGCGTGTTGATAACTTGTTGGGCCTGAAGGAAAACGTCATTGTCGGTCGTTTGATTCCAGCCGGAACCGGCTTCGAAGAATATCGAGACACCTTTGTCATTAGCCCCAAGCCTGAGCCAGTGATTGTTGGTCAGGGAGATGCTGCGGCGCTTGTGCGCGAAGGCGTGGCGACGGGATCATCGGTAGAGCCTGCTCGCTCATGATGGTATACGGCCTTGAAGAGGCTTGACACGGCGAGCAATGGTCATTACAATCCACCGGCTCTGCCCTTGAAGGGTTGAGATGGAAAGTAGTCAAACTGTGCTGAAGATGAGAGTGATGTACTAATGCCGACTATCAATCAGTTAGTCAGAAAAGGACGCCAGCTGGCGCATGCGAAGACCAAGAGTCCCGCACTCAAGTCCTGTCCGCAGAAGCGTGGCGTCTGTCTTCGTGTCTATACCTCAACGCCGAAGAAACCGAATTCGGCGTTGCGTAAAGTTGCGCGTGTCCGCTTGACGAACGGGATGGAGGTCACAACATACATCCCTGGTGTCGGACACAACCTTCAAGAGCATTCCATCGTGCTTGTGCGCGGTGGCCGTGTGAAGGACTTGCCGGGTGTGCGTTACCACATCGTCAGAGGCGCCCTTGACGCCGTCGGTGTGGCGGATAGAAAGCAGAGTCGCTCGAAGTACGGAGCGAAGCGTCCCAAGTAAGACGAGTATCACAGCCGGTAACGAGAGAGTGAATGACTTATGCCAAGAACTAGATTTTTAGACCACCGCGATCCTCTTCCTGATGTGCGGTATCGGGACAAGCTCGTCGGGAAGTTTTTGAATATCCTGATGTCGGGTGGGAAGAAGAGTACCGCGGAGCGCATTTGCTACGGGGCTTTCGATGTCATTCAGGAGAAGACCGGCAACGATCCGCTCAAAGTGTTTCGGGCGGCGCTTGATAACGTGAAGCCGGTCGTTGAGGTGAAGTCTCGACGAGTGGGTGGCGCTTCCTATCAAGTACCGGTAGAAATTCGCCCGGCTCGCCGGATGTCGCTGGCGCTTCGATGGTTAGCAGAGTATTCGCGGACCCGCGGCGGCAAGAGCATGCGAGAGAAGCTCGCGGCTGAATTGTTGGACGCATCGAACAATACGGGGGCGGCGGTTAAGAAGCGGGAAGACGTGCATCGGATGGCGGAGGCCAATAAGGCGTTCGCGCACTATCGCTGGTAGCGTCGTTCTGTGCTGCAGCTGAGCCGTGCTGCGATCCGCTTCACGCGGGTGTTTGTGAGTCGCAGCGTTTCGCCGGCTCGGGTTGCGGCATATATATTTTTTAGGGGAAGTACGTGGCGCGTCAATCACCGTTAGAACAGACTCGGAATATCGGCATCATGGCTCACATCGATGCGGGTAAGACGACAACCACTGAGCGCATCCTCTTCTACACCGGGATCTCGCACAAGATGGGTGAGGTTCATGAAGGCGCGGCGACGATGGATTGGATGGAGCAGGAGCGGGAGCGTGGCATCACGATTACGGCTGCTGCGACGACCTGTTTCTGGCGAGACCATCGCATCAATATCATCGATACTCCGGGGCACGTAGATTTTACGATTGAGGTCGAGCGCTCGCTTCGGGTGCTTGATGGAGCCGTAGCAGTGTTTGACTCAGTGCAGGGGGTTGAGCCCCAGTCTGAGACAGTGTGGCGGCAGGCGGATAAGTATAGTGTGCCGAGGATCGCGTTCATGAATAAGATGGACCGAGTCGGGGCAGATTTTTATGTCAGCGTCCAGACGATGATCGATCGGCTGGGGGCGAACCCCGTTCCAATTCAGATTCCTATCGGCCGAGAGTCAGAATTCAAGGGGTCGATCGATCTTGTGACCATGAAGGCCTATGTATATGACGACGAGACGCTCGGCGCCAAGTATGTCGTCAAAGAGATTCCTGCCGATCTGCTCGGTCGAGCCAAGGAATACCGGGATAAAATGCTGGATGCAGTCGCCGAGTTCGACGAGCAGACGATGGAGAAGTATCTCAATGGCCAGCCTTTGACGGAAGAAGAGATCCGCCGAGCCATTCGAGCCGGCGTGATTTCGATGAAGATGACGCCTATTCTGTGCGGATCGGCTTTCAAGAACAAGGGTGTCCAGCAGCTGTTGGATGGGGTTGTGGATTTTCTCCCATCCCCGCTCGATGTTGAATCAGTAACCGGGATCGATCCAAACACTGAGCAGGAAGTGAAGCGGCGTCCATCGGATAGCGAGCCATTCGCGGCCTTAGCCTTTAAGATCATGACGGATCCGTTTGCCGGTCAGCTCACCTTTCTACGGGTGTACTCTGGCACCTTGAAAACCGGAACGTCCGTTTCGAACGTGACGAAGGGGACGAGGGATCGCGTCGGGCGTCTGCTGAAGATGCATGCCAATAAGCGGGAAGACATTGATGTGGCCTATGCGGGCGATATCGTTGCGGCCGTCGGACTAAAGGGAGCGACGACGGGAGATACGCTGGCGGATGAAAAGCAGCCGGTTCTGCTCGAGGTGATGAAGTTTCCTGAGCCGGTCATTGCCATGGCAATTGAGCCAAAAACCAAGCAAGATCAAGAAAAGATGGGCTTTGCGCTCCAGAAGCTGGCACAAGAAGATCCATCGTTCAGGGTGAAGACTGATGAAGAGACCGCGCAGACCATCATCGCCGGGATGGGGGAGCTGCATCTGGAAATCATCGTCGATCGCATGCTGCGTGAATTCAAGGTGGAGGCCAATGTCGGAAAGCCGGAGGTGGCCTTTCGGGAAACGATCCGTAAGAAGGCTGAAGCTGAGGCGAAGTATATTAAGCAGACCGGTGGCCGTGGCCAGTACGGGCATGTCGTGTTGACGGTCGAACCTACTGAATCAGGCAAAGGCTTGGAGTTCATCAATAAGACTGTCGGCGGTTCTATTCCAAAAGAATTCATCCCGGCGATCGAAAAGGGTGTGAAGGAACGGCTTGATTCCGGCGTCATCGCAGGGTATCCGCTTCGCGATGTTCGGGTCACGGTCATTGACGGGTCGTTTCATGACGTCGACTCGAATGAAATGGCGTTTAAAATCGCCGGCTCGATGGCATTTCTCGATGCCTGCAAAAGAGCCGACCCGGTGTTGCTCGAGCCGATCATGAAGGTGGAAGTTGTGGTTCCTCAGGATTTTATGGGCGATGTGATCGGCAATTTGAATGGTCGTCGGGGGAAGATCCAAGGGATGAAGGCGCGGGCTGCTGCGCAGACCATCGATGCATCAGTGCCGCTCAGTGAAATGTTCGGATATGCGACTGATCTTCGGTCTCGAACCCAGGGCCGGGCCACCTATAGTATGGAGTTCGACCGATATGAGCCGGTACCTCGGCAGATTTCAGAGACTATCATTGCCAAGTATCGGGGTGAGTAGTCGAATCGATTCTTGAGTGAGGACGAAAGGGAGTAAGGCATGGCGAAGGCGAAATATGAGCGGCGGAAGCCGCACGTGAATG
>CAZGYZ010000237.1:0-3740 GCA_964530675.1 uncultured Nitrospira sp.
ACTGCGCGCATCGAGCGACCACTGCTTCATCGTGGGGGCTCTGCGAGCAAGAAGGGCACCTGGCCACCCCGCGCACTTCTATTCGCCCTGGACGGGGATATACATGACGTTCCCCTGCCGATTGATCAGCAGGAGGGCCAGGCTGGATGGCTTGATCAGGTCGGCCAGTCGCTGAAACCCGTCGAAGTTGTGAATGGGCTGACGATTGAGTTCCATCACCACATCGCCGGGCTGGAGGCCGGAAGATTCGGCCAGGCTGCCTTCTTCGATGTCCGTCACCACCACCCCGCTGGTGACAGACAGATCCATCTGCCGGGCCAACGGCACAGTCACATCGTCGAAAATGACGCCGGAGAGGGGATGGGCCGTGGCAGCCGAGGCTGATGCCGATTGGCTCTTCTTGGCCCGTTCACGCGGCGCCTCCTGTACAACCAGTTCAGCCTGGTACGGTTTACTCTCGCGCATGAGATCCAGCCGGTGCTTACTCCCGATCGTAGAGGCGGCCACGAGGTTCCGAAGATGGCCGCTGTCCATCACGTCGCGCCCGTCGAATCGCACTACCACATCCCCGCGCTTGAGCCCGGCTTTTTCGGCGGACCCTTTCGGTTGCACATCGGTCACGATCGCGCCTTTCACATCGGGGAGACGAAAGACCTTGCCTAGCAGAGGCGAGACATCCTGTGTCGAGGCGCCGAGGAACCCGCGGACCACATGACCGGTCTTGAGCAGGCTCTGCATGGCAGACCGGGCCATATTGCTCGGGATAGCAAACCCCACACCGACACTCCCGCCGGTCGGGCTGGCAATAGCGGTATTGATCCCCACCAATTCTCCATTGAGGGTCACCAAGGCCCCGCCGGAATTGCCTGGATTGATGGGCGCATCAGTTTGAATGAAATCTTCGAAGTCGGCGACACCGACATCGGCGCGACCGACAGCGCTCACGATGCCAAACGTCACACTGCGACTCAACCCAAGGGGGTTCCCGATCGCGAGCACAAATTCGCCGACGGCGAGCGTGCTCGAATCCCCCCAGGTTACCGTCGGGAGATTGGTCGCCTGAATTTTCACCACAGCCACGTCGGTCTTTGGATCGGTAGCCACCACCCGCCCTTTGAATTGCCGCCGGTCGGCGAGAATCACTTCCACATCGACTGCATCGGCAATGACATGGTTATTCGTCATAATGTAGCCGTCAGGCGACACAATGACGCCGGAACCCTGGCCATATTGCCGCCGCGATGGGACATCCTTGAACAGTCCGAACGGCAACGCTTCGTCGCTGAACGCTTGATCGCGGACCATCACCGTGGAAGCAATACTGACGACAGCGGGGATCACTTTCGTCGCAGTCGACTTGATCTGCGCCTGGAGTTCACCTCCCCCGGCCACAGGAATCACACGGCTCGCAGCCAGAGCTGTACCGGATAGGATCATGCCCCACACGCAGAGCCCAGTCACGATTGGTAATAGACGATTGGGTCCTAACACGCCACGGTCCTTTCTAACGGATGCTGAAACAGTGCGCCGGTCTGTCTTGTTCATCTAGTCTGTCTGGTCTTTCTGGTTTTTCGGTTGAACGAAACCAACCAGATGAACCAAACCAACTAAATAAACAAAATAAACCAGACTTGCAGCCTAACATGCGTGTGTCAGAGGCGCACTTACAATTCCACATGACGCAGGCGAAGGGCATTGGAGATCACGGACACAGAACTGAAGGTCATGGCGGCGCTGGCAATCATGGGACTCAATAGGACCCCCCAGACCGGATAGAGCACACCGGCCGCGATCGGAACCCCAATCACGTTATAGAGAAAGGCAAACAAAAGATTTTGCCGAATATTCCTCATCGTGGCTTGACTGAGCCTCCGCGCACGGAGCAGCCCGCGCAGATCGCCCTTCACCAGCGTCATCCCCGCGCTCTCAATGGCCGTATCCGTTCCCGTTCCCATGGCAATCCCAACATCGGCCAAGGCCAGCGCTGGGGCATCGTTAATACCGTCGCCGGCCATCGCCACCACGCGGCCTTGCGACTTGAGACGGGCAACGATCTGTCCCTTTTGGTCCGGCAAGACCTCAGCCATGACCTCCTCAATGCCGAGTTGCCTGGCCACGGCATCTGCCGTATCGCGATGGTCTCCGGTCACCATGACGACGTGAATACCTTCAGCCTTGAGCGCCTGCACCGCGTCGCGGGTGGAGGCTTTGATCGGATCTGCCACGCCAAGTATGCCAGCAACCTCCTCATCGACGGAAACAAATAGGATCGTTTGCCCTTCACGTCGAAGCGAAGCCGCTTCGTTCTCCAATTGCGTGAGGCTCTGGCCGGATACTCGAACCTCGTTTCGCATGAATGCTGCCGTCCCGATAGCGACACGACGACCAGCGACCATCCCCCTCACGCCCTTCCCCGTCACCGAACGAAACTGCTCGACCGGGACACAGGCGATCCCTCGCCCTTCCGCTCCCGCCACTACCGCTGAAGCCAGCGGGTGTTCACTGCTCCGCTCAAGGCTCGCCGCAAATCGCAATAGATCGACCTCGGACCAAGGTAGCACAGCTAGCACCGACAATAATTTCGGCCTGCCCTCCGTGAGGGTTCCGGTCTTATCGATTACGAGCGTATTCACTTTGCCGAATACCTCCAACGCTTCAGCCTTCTTCACCAAGACACCAACTGTTGCCCCACGACCGGTCCCAACCATGATCGACATCGGCGTCGCCAATCCCAGCGCGCAGGGACAGGCAATAATCAGGACCGCCACGGCGTTAACCAGCGCATAGGCCAACTTCGGCTCCGGGCCCCAGATCGCCCAGGCCACGGCTGTAATCAGCGCCGCAGTTACAACCAGCGGGACAAAGTACGCCGCAGTCACATCGGCGAGGCGCTGGATCGGCGCCCGGCTCCGTTGCGCCTCACTGACCATTTGCACAATTCGAGCAAGCATCGTGTCTCGCCCGACTCGTTCGGCGACCATCACCACCCCGCCTGTGCCGTTAATGGTCCCCCCGGTCACCCGTGTCCCGACTGATTTTTCGACCGGGATCGATTCCCCCGTGATCATGGATTCATCCACAGAAGTCGTACCTTCTTGGACCATCCCGTCTACTGGCACTCGCTCTCCCGGCCTGACGCGCAGCCGATGGCCCACTCGAATTTGCTCGAGCGGCACATCTTCTTCTTGTCCCTCCGGCATGATCAGCCTGGCTGTCTTTGGCGCAAGCCGCAGCAAGGCACGAATCGCGGAGCTCGTCTGACTTCGAGCCCTCAACTCAAGAACCTGGCCAAGCAGGACAAGCAGCGTAATGATGGCCGCGGCCTCGAAATAGACCGCGATCGAGCCGTCATGCAGTCGAAATGAACTGGGAAGCAGCGTCGGCGCGACCGTGGCAAGAGTGCTATAGCCATAGGCTGCGCCCGTTCCCATGGCAATGAGCGTAAACATGTTGGGAGCCCGGTTCACCACTGAGCTCCATCCTCGCTGAAAAAACGGCCAGCCGCCCCAGAGCACCACCGGCGTTGCCAGCAGCCATTGCACCCAGTTCCTCGTCGAACCGGTGAGGGCCTGCGGAAGTGACAAGCCGGGCACCATATCGACCATGGCCAGAAGCATGACCAAAAGGGAAGGTCCGAGACAGATCCAAAACCGCCGGGTCATGTCCTCAAGCTCGGGATTCCGTTCATCTTCGAGCGAGACGACTTTGGGTTCCAGCGCCATCCCGCAAATCCGGCAAGC
>CAZGYZ010000238.1:0-3738 GCA_964530675.1 uncultured Nitrospira sp.
TTTTTCAGCATCCTGCATTAGATTCGTTGGCCTGTCATGAGCAAGTACGCCTCATCGATCGTATCGACTTCTTTCACTGTCACATTGAGCTGAAATCCCAATTCGGTCAGGTTCCACCGCGAGTCATGGATCTGCCCGCGTGGAACCAATATCGTGCGATAACCTTCTCGTGCGGCGGCGCGAATCTTATCGGGGATACTGCCCACTGGGCCGATTTGTCCTCCCGGTTCAACGGTTCCGGTCAGGGCTATACCCCGCTGAATATGCTCTCCTTTGAACAGGGCGATGAATCCCACGGCCATGGCGGCACCGGCACTTGGTCCATCGCTGCTTACGGGTCGATAAGCCACTCCTTGCACAGAGACGGTTCCGCTATGCTGGATCGAGGGTGTGCGTTCAACCGCATAGGCAAAAGCCTGAGACATGGCGCCAAGATGATCCTCCCCTAGCCGAACGCCGGCGAGGAACCATTGTAGTTGAACGGGATTCGGTTCCGGTTTCTTGTCCCACCACATCATCAGGATTTCAAACACGCCGAGGTTATTTTGACGAATAGCCGCCAGGACCGGGAGTTCCATCACCGTGTCCGCCGAGACTGAGACGGGGATTCCACAAAGGAGAGTGGCAATCAGTATATAAATAGCGGGGTGGCGTGGCATCGTGGGACTCCTAAGCAGGATGCTGAAGTAAGGTTAAGGCTCAGGCTAAGGTCGAGATAAAGAAAGTCTGATCTTTGCTCAACCTTGACCTCGACCTCAGCCTCGCCCGAGAAAGTGTAGCAAATCTTGATGGGCAGTACAGCGAATCGGCGGTTCCTGCCTTGCGTTGGGGCCGTGGCATTCCGTATAAGGGCGTGCATGATAAAGCGAGTTATCAGAGGAATGTTGGTAGGTGTGCTGGCATTTTTCTGGCTGCCGCTCGATGTCTCCGCTTCAAACTGTCTGGTGGAGACGCATTTATCAGGGCAGGGAGCGGCCCTGACTCTTCATTTGGGTGCCGGCTGCACGGAGCAAGAGCGAGAGGCGCGAGCGGTGGATGCCGCGCAGCTGCTGCAGGCGTTCAAGGAAGGGAAGGGGATCGATCTCTTAGGCGTGGTTGTCCTCGGCGACCTGTCTCTGGACATGGTGCCCGTGGGTCCGTTGCCGCCAGAGCTTGAGGGGGTAAAAGAGCTGCAGGGTCGTGAAATACGTGTGATTCCAGGCTCCCTGACGATTGTTGATTCAGTGGTACGCGGAGCGATCAAGCACCGATCGGCACAGGGGCTGCTGGTGGTGAAGGGGCCTGCGGCGTTCAGCGGGACCAGGTTTGAACAGCTGGTGGATCTCTCGCGGTCTGTGTTCATGCAGCCGGTGACATTATCAGGCGCGGTATTCTTGCAAGAAAGCTATTTTGTGCAGGGCCGGTTTCTGCGCGGCCTGGTTGCTGATAAGACATCGTTCGGTCCGCATACGAGATTCCACAGGTCTCTCTTTCAGGGGCCGGTCACATTCCAGCAGGCGCGATTCAATGGATTGGCGGAGTTCTTGGAGGTGTTCTTCGAGAAGGATGTCAATCTGTCGCGCGCGTATTTTAAATTGGGCACCGGTTTTTCCGGGAGCCGTTTTCAAGGGTCGGCGAATTTCTCTGAAGCCTCGTTCGACGGCCAGGCATTTTTTACCTTTACCCAGTTTGATGGGGACGCAGACTTTCGCCGGGCTAGGTTTCGTTCGACGGCGGATTTTTCCAATGCATCGTTCAAGGGCAAAGACGACTTTTCCAAAGCCTCGTTCGAACAGGGTTCACAGTTTACCAACGCTACCAGATCAGCGACTGTACAGGCACCCTCAGAGCCTGACAATGAGATCATCCAGTACGCAGTCATCTTCATTCTTCTAACGTTCGGCGCACTGCTGATTATCTACAGGGTTCGTCGCGGTAAGGCGTAGGCCCTTTCTTTGCTCACCACCACCACCACTACTAATAGATAGAGGCTTGCCCCATCTCCCCCAAGTCTGGTATAAGTCGGTTCGTGGAAGACCAGTTCGAAGTGACAGAACAAACCGAACTGCCTTATCAGGTTCGCATTGAGAACTTTGAAGGGCCGCTTGATCTTTTGCTCCATCTCATTAAGAAGAGCGAGATCAATATCTATGACATTCCCATCCACCTGATTGCTCAGCAATACCTCACCTATATTGAGGCAATGGAAGGCCTCAATCTGACTGTCGCGGGCGAATTTCTCGTGATGGCGGCCACCTTGCTTCAGATCAAGTCCAAGATGCTGCTTCCCGCCGATGAGACGGTTGTCGATGACGAGGATGGGCCGGATCCCCGTGAAGAACTGGTTCGGCGGCTGCTCGAGTACAAGCAGTTCAAAGACGCCGCCCGTCAGTTGGATGAACATGAGCAGTTGTGGCGGGAGATTTACAGTCGTGAGCAGAGCCAGGCGGTCGAATTGGAATCGGATGAGACCTTGCTGGACAATGTTAGCCTGTTCGAATTAGTGGATGTCTTGCAGGGAATTCTCGATCGCAATCCTGGCAAGAGGCTCATGGAGATTTTGCCGGACAACGTGACGGTTCGGGAGCGGATGAACGCGATTTTAGAAAAACTGGAGGGGCAGGAGTCGGTGAGTTTCATCGAACTGTTCGAGCCGTCCTGCCATCGTCTTGTCGTCATTGTCACATTTTTGGCCTTGCTGGAACTGATGCGGCTGCGAACGGCTCGGGTCTTCCAGGCAGAACACTTTGGACCGATCCTCGTATCGCGCCGGTTCTCACTCGTACCAGACCCGGCAGAGTTGGATGATGCGGAATGGAGGGGAGTATGAATTCAACCATAGAACAAGAAACAGATAGCATGGCTCCGGCCGAAACAGCGTCGGTGATTGAGAGCGATGGGGCCCTGGACGACGTGGCAGAGGAAGCCGCCGTCGAGGCGGCGGGCAGCCAGACAGAGGCCATCGACGCGCGGGAACTCAAAGCCATTCTCGAAGCAATCTTGTTCGTGTCGCCCGAACCGGTGCCGGTCGCTCGACTGGTGTCCATCGTGGGGACGGTCTCAAAAGCCGAAGTGGTTCAGGCGCTGGGAATTCTCACGCATGACTTGGATCAGGATGGGCGAGGGATACAACTTGTGCAGGTTGCAGGCGGTTATCGGCTGGTCACGAAGCAGGAGTATGGGCCCTGGCTGAAACGGATGGATAAAGCCAAGGCGGTGCAAAAGCTTTCTCGCTCCGCGCTCGAATCCCTCGCCATTATCGCCTACAAACAGCCGCTGGTGCGGGCTGAGATCGAAGAGATCCGTGGCGTCGAAACCTCCGGTGTTCTGCGCACGTTGTGCGAGCGCAAGCTGGTGCGGATCGTTGGGCGAAAAGACGTGCCGGGTCGGCCGATCATGTATGGGACGACTAAGTTCTTCCTCGAGCATTTCGGGTTACAAGACTTGAGCCAGCTCCCGCCGTTGCGTGAATTCAAAGAACTCGGCGACTCCGAGCAGGCCCTCCTGCCCATCGAAAATGAATCGTTGGAGGTGGTCGAGACCGTCGCGACTCTCTATTCAGAAGACATCAGGATTACGAGCGACCTTGCAGAAGGTGAGGCCGTGGAAGCCTTCGATGCAGAGACCAACGGGGCGCTGCTCGAAGAACCGGTCGAACAATCTTGAGTTCCCAAAAAACGTAAAAAGTAAGACGTGAAAGGTGAAACATAGGGCTGCCGAGAACGGTTTCTTCAAAGCCTTTCGCGTTTAACGTTTCAC
>CAZGYZ010000239.1:0-3734 GCA_964530675.1 uncultured Nitrospira sp.
GTCGTGACGGTTTCGCCTTGACTCCTCATAGACATCATGTTATTCGCTCAACCATGCTGCATTCCGCAAATAAAGTGGCTCACCCTTCTGCGGTTCGCGATAAGCCGAAGACCGGGGGGATAAGCGATTCGTCGCTTTGCAGGCTGCCGCGACGGGTGATCGAAACCCTCTGCGCTGGTATGGTCGTGCTCACCCTCCTCGGCCCTGTCCGTGCCGAGGAACCGCCTGCGCCAGACGGCACGCTCCCACTCCCAGCCGCCGAAGTCCCAGCTCCACCCTCTGCGGCTATCGATCCAATCACCAGTGATCCCTATATCATGCTACGGGGATCGGTGTGGCGGACCAAGACCGGAATCGTCTTTCTTAAGACCCCAATCGGGCTGCTGACCCTCAGTTCCAAAACAACGCTGAAAGATCTCAAGGCCTCACAGGAAGTGCACTTTTGGGTGCATGATCGCCATTCCGTCGTAGAAGTCCGAAAGCGGACCGACGGATCGCTCGTCCATCGCTTCCTCAGCGGGCCAATGACGTCCGGGGGCGATACACCGAGAACATTACGCTGGTGGGGGCCTGACGGTGACCAGACTGTTAATGTCGGAACGCAGGAAGAACAGCTCACTAACCATCGCGAGGGAGATCCGTTGACCGTCGAAGTCGATGACACGAATACCATCACCGGAGTGCATGATTTACAGTACGACCTGCAGGTCAGCCAGGCCCCGCCAGCCGGCTCCGACGTGCAACTTCTCCTCTCTGGAACCGTCACCAAGCTCAAATCAAACTTCGTCTTTGTCCGCACTCCCGTCGGCCTGGTCATGCTCAATTCAAAAATCGGGATTCCTCAGGTGAAGGTGGGGCAACCGTTGACATTGCATATCGACCATGAGCATGTGACCGTCACCCTCCCGCCAACTAAGGCCCTAACTCCTCGTCGCAGTGCCTCACCGATGCACTAACAGGGCAGCAGGCTCAAACAATCCTCCAGCTTGTCTTGTTCAATTGGTCTGTCTGGTTTAATTGGTTTGTTTAGTTCATCGAGTTGGTCTTGTTCAACCAAACAAACGAGACAAACCAAACAAACCAGAGCAACCAGCCGGCTTGGCTTGACAGGCCTCCAACCAAGCCCCTAGACTTCGCGCCAGCCATGCGCACCCCTGCTCCAAAGACGCCGCCCCAACGCCAGGCCATGCAAGCGTCTGGTGAATTTGATAAGTTGTATCGAGACCATGTCGATTTGATTTACCGTTACGCATACCGTTTGTGCGGTGAAGCGGAGTCGGCAAAGGATCTTGTTCAAGAAACTTTTCTGAATGCCTACCAAGGACTCAAAGATTTTCGAGGCGAGGCGCAAGTCTCCACATGGCTGTACACCATTGCCTCACGGGCCTGCATACGGATGCGGCGCAAGCGCAAAGGGCAGCCGGAACACGAACTGTCACTCGAAGAATTCGTGCCAGCCTCCGAGGGAGAGTTTCGTCTTCAGATCCCGATGGACGGGCTCAGCCCCGAAGAGGCCTTGCAAAGCAAGGAGCTTCGGCAGGCCCTTGATCAGGCGATCGAGAAACTGCCCCCCAAATATCGGATGGCCCTGGTGCTCCGTGATATGGAAGGGTTGAGCGCCAAAGAAGTAGGAACCATTATGGGCTTGAATGAGCGCGCCGTAAAATCGCGACTGCACCGAGCCCGCTTGTTTGTGCGGCGGGAACTCAGCGCCCGCGGCATCACCCGTCACGATGACCACAAGCCTGGAGGCATGCGTTCATGACCAAGAAAAAGACGTCGACGCTAAAAAAAGGAGCCGGGCCATCGTCTCACCGCCATACCAATGACCGGGGTCACTGCGTGGATCTGCTCCGGCAGTTGTCTGCCTATATCGACGACGAACTCCCATCCGATATCTGCCAGGAAATACGCCGACATCTGGGAGCCTGTCCGAACTGCGAAGTATTCATCGCCTCGCTCCAACAGACCGTGACGCTCTGCCGATATCGTCCCGCCCCGCAGTTGACGTCGGACGACCGGATGAATATGCGCCGCGCGATCCTCAATACGGCCAACTCACGGTGAAGAGGACGTCCTGGTTCATATATCTGGCACTCGTGCTGGCGACTCCCGCCATCGCACTCACAACCGAAGCCGAGGTGGAGTCGGTCACTGTGGAGATCCGCTCACGGATGTTCATCCCACAGCACATCCACTTGCATCATGATCGCAAGACCGTGCTACGGTTCCGCAGCCACGACACAGAACTTCACACCGTGGTAGCCAAGGAGCTTTTCCTCAGCGCCGACCTCAACGTGGGCGGCAATGGAGCCCCGGAGTTCGGCCCAAACGGACTCAAGCGTGTGATTATCCCGGCTGAGGGCTTAATTGAGTTTCAATTCACACCGGCACATACCGGAACCTTCTCGTACCTGTGCGACATGCCGGGACATAACATGCAGGCCGTGATCGTGGTCGAATGACATGGAGACAGGGCCCCTCTACGAGGGTGGTTTGTTTGGTTCATCTGGTTAGTTTCGTTCAACCAAACAAACGAGATGGACCAAACAAGCTAAATAACGGTCTTTGTTTCGTCCTTCATACTAGGAGCTACAACATAATGCGTCTGCAGATCCTCCAATGTGGTTGGTTCAGAATCCTGTTCCTCGCAGGATCCCTGTCGATTGTCACGGCAATGCCCCTGATCGATGTCCCATCGGCATCAGCCGCTGCCACTGTGAAGAAGTCGAAGCAAGCTGTCACCTCAGCTGAAACGACGGCTCAGCGTTACGCTGAAGCGATGGGAGCGGGAAATAAGGTGGGCGTTGGCCAGCTCGACTTCGCCTGTCAGTATCCCCTCGTGGCTGCAGTTCCCCATGGCATCAAGACCTATCCGACCGACTCCGACCCAGTCTACGACTCCTGCTGGCAGCGCCTACGAGAAGCCCATGCCCCCACCCTCGCCAGAACCGATGTCGGCATGGAAGTCTTGTGGCCCAGCAATGGAGAACTGGTCTTTTTTAGCGAAGACCTGAACCGCTATCCCGCCTCGGCCTTCGTGACCGACTTGTTGGGTCTTACGCCGCCGGGAACTGGCTTCACCGTTCACATTGCTGGAAGTACGTCGCTCCCTTCGGCCTCGTTCCGCCTTCGACCAAATGGCCCGATCGTGGCAGCGCCGACCACCTTGGTAAAATTGTCCATCAGTTACCAAGATCCCCTGACCGCACCATTGACCTACGCATCCGGTTCGGTCAAGTGGACGACGACGATTAAGCGGACCAGGCGCGCGCTAAAAGAAATCACCGTTCAATGGGTTGTCCTCTCCGGGTTGAAGAAGCACGGCTTCGCGGGCGACCAGGCAGTTGTGAACCTTCCCGTCACGAGCGGCTCCATCTTCGGCAGCGGCACGCAGGAACAGATTCCGTTTGCCACAGAAACCAGCCATGCCCTGCCCAACTCGCTGATCTGGTGGGGACCGACAGACAGCCCAGGACTCTTGACCGCCGCTGCAGCTCGCGCCGCCACCTTTCCTGAGCTGCGTGACCGCGTCGCCCTGTTGAACCGTGTGCTCATCATCGATCCCCATCAGGTTGACGCCCTCACGGTGCTGAGCCAACACCTCTATGCCGTCATCCTGCGCGAGGCCACCCCTTTCCACAAACTCACGGTGAAGGATCCGGCGCTTGACTTGGTCGTGAACGAACATTTTTGGAACATCTATTCCCAATCAGTGAGAGTGGACCTGTCGC
>CAZGYZ010000240.1:0-3734 GCA_964530675.1 uncultured Nitrospira sp.
TCCAGAGGTCATACCAACGTGCTTCGACTGCCTTGGGATCGTAGGTTTTATCGAGTTGAGGGGTGCTCATCTGGTTTGTTTGGTTTATTTGGTTCATCTGGCTAGTTTCGTTCAACCAAACAAACGAAACAAACCAAATAACGATCTTCTTCTGCTGGAGATGCGGGGCATCTTAGCATGCGGGTGCCGGCCTCTCAAGGCGACGTGGGCACATAGATAGCTTGAGGGGTGTAGAGCCTTGTGCTATACAGACTCACACAAGGCGAGGGCGAAGGGTTCGTTCCGCTTCCACTTTTTACAATTGGGAGAGACTATGGCCACAGGCCGTGAAAAAGATCGCAAGACGAGAAAGAAGCATCGGAAGAATATCGCACGGGTGAAGGCGCTGGTAACAGCCAGACGGAGCAAGAGTAAGAAGAGCAAGAAGGGGTAAGTCGGAGCGGAGACGAGGATCCTACGCAGCTCTTGTGAGGCGTGTGATCTCTGCTTTGATCTGCTCTTCGGCCAGATTCGGGACGAGGCGCGAAACAGCCTGTTTGACCTCTTCTCGGGCCGTCTCCTGAACGAGCGCTTCGGTCATTTCTGCAGCTTGTTTGGCGGCAGCCAGTTGGATTTCTTCCTTGATGAGTCCTTCAAGCGAATCGAGTTGTTCACGAACCATGTCAGACAGCGCGGTGCGAACGGCATTGAGTTCTTCGTGGACGAATTGATCGATGCGTTCCTTGATCAGGGGGCTCGCGGTTTCAGACACGCTCTGCCGAATGAGGGGTTCGAGGAGAGACATTTTCTGTGAGAGGAACTTCGGGAGTGCCGTCGTGAGCACCGGTTCAAGCGCTTGAGTCAGGTGCTCTTCCGAGAGGGATGTCCCTACGCTTTTGGCCACGAGGGTTGCCAGCTCTTTTCCCAGCATCTGGGGAAGCATGTCAGCAATCTTTTTTTCCGTTCGTTCCGACATAGAGTTAAGAAGTTGACCGAAGAGGCCCTTCATCGCTTCTTCCGGTTCGGCTGTCGGTGCCTGCGCGGTGGTAATCACGGAGGGGGCTTTCGGTTGAGGGTAGGGTGCGATAGCCTGTTCCTCTGTTTCCTCAGTCAGGCTGTCATCATCGGAGTCCATACCGCTTGAGACCGGGGGCCAGGAGCGAGACTTCTTCTTTCCTCCATTTGTCTTGGATGCCTGCTGTGCTTCAAGATCCGTGATGAGATCGATGAGGTTTTCTGGCTGAAAAGGTTTATTGAGAAAAGCCTTGACCCCCAGCGAACGCAAGTGGGTTTCATCCACACGATCCGAAGAGCTGATCAGGGAGATAATATAGGTCTCTGCCAAGTTATCCAGCTTGTAGACTGCTTTGCAGAATCCCGAGAAGGTCATGTTCTCCAAATGATAGTCTGCAATGATGAAATTTGGGTTTGTCCGGCGTGCCGCTTCCAAGGCTGCAGGGCCATCCTGGAATCCCATGACCTCACACCCGTGCGATTTTGAAATCTGCTCGACCAACCGGCGGACGGCAGGACTACTGTCGATGACAAAGATGCTTGAAGCCACCTAACCCTCCAATGTTATTGGACTATGTCGAAGCTAACAGTGAGGGTTTTCTTTGTCAAGAAATCGGATGAATGGGCGCAGATTTTGACTTCGGATTTTTGAACTGAATACAATAGTCCCAATTGGACTCATACAACCGATGAAGACCCCCATTCACGTCATCTTTTTCGATGCAGCCGAGACGTTGTTTCAAATCAACGGATCGGTGGCGGACATCTACCTCGCGCATGCGGTTCAGCACGGGTTTCGGCAGACTCCCGGCTCGCAGGTCTCGATAGCGCAAGCCTTTCAGCGGGCCTTTCGCGACGCGCCTCCGCCGGTCTTTTCCGCAAAGGATCCACTCGCGTTAAAACAATGTGAACGGCTCTGGTGGTTTGACATCGTACATAACGTATTTTATCGCGTCGGGATGTTCGAACGGTTCGATGAATTCTTCGAGCAGGTATTTCAGGTGTTTGAAGATCCTCGGTCCTGGGTATTATTTCCTGAAACCCATTCCGTGTTGACCAGGCTTCGTGAGGAGGGGTTCGAGCTTGGGATCGTGTCCAACTTCGATTCCCGGCTCTTTCCTGTGATGCGGGGACTCGGCATCGACCGGCTCTTCGATACCGTGACGATTGCAAGCCTCGCCAGGGCCGCTAAGCCTGCATCGAAGATTTTCGAGATCGCCCTTGAGAAGCATGCGATCGATCCGGATGAAGCGATCCATGTGGGTGACAGTGTCAGAGACGATATGGAAGGCGCTACCAAGGCCGGGTTGACTGGCGTATTGCTGGATCGAACTGGGCGCCATCAGGCGTCGGGCGGGACTGTGATTCGGACGTTGGAGGAACTGCTTCCGCTGGTAGGATGCTAGAAGACCGTTATTTGGTTTGTCTGGTTTGTTTAGTTTGTCTGGTGCTTGGGATGAACCAAACGAACTAAAGCAACCAAACAAACCAAATAAACCTCAAAGGAGTTGCGGAACCAGATCTTTCGCGCGGCCCTGCAGTGAAAGGTCAACCAGGTTCGATTGCAGGGTGCTATCGAGATTGATCTCGATGACCAGCGCACCGACCTCTTTCGCTACTGACGCAAAGCCTGCAGCGGGATAGACGACTCCCGATGTGCCGATCACAAGGAGTAGGCCGCAGTTTCGTAGAGCCTGATCGCAGCGGCGTAGGTCTTCCTCCAAGAGTGATTCCCCAAACCAGACGATATGAGGTCGGAGCAGGGCTTGGCACAGCCGGCATGTCGGCAGGATGGGAAGAGGGACTTCCCGGTTCTCCGAGATGATGCCACAGCCGGTACAACGAACCTTCCAGATATTTCCGTGAATTTCGGAGAGCCGTTGCGAGCCGGCGGTTCGATGCAAGCCATCTACGTTCTGAGTAATCAGCCAGAATGTATCGGGCCTGCGACGTTCAAGTTCGACAAGGGCGATGTGGGCAGGATTCGGCTGTTTCGTGGCAATCAATTCGCGCCGCCAGTTATACCATTCCCAGACCAGTTGCGGGTCCCGCTCAAAGGCTTCGGGTGTCGCGAGATCCTCCGCGCGAAAATTGCGCCACAAGCCGTCCGTCCCACGAAAGGTCGGCACGCCGCTGTCCGCAGAAATGCCGGCTCCCGTGAGGACGGTCACGTTCTTAGCGGACGCGAGGTGTGTGCGGGCGAGGTGGATCTGATCGTCGGTAGCCATGGGGTTACTCAGGTGTTTGCTCAGGTGTATAGGCTGAAGGCTGAAGGTAGATTCAGGAAGAGAGAAACCCTCGTTGACCGAGAGTCCGGACACCTAAAATCCTTCAGCCTATCTACCTGGGTTGGCGGGTTGATTCTAGCGCATTTCGAGCTAACGAATCTGCGTGGTATAGTACCCATCCAATTTCTTGCGAGGGATAAAATGAAACAGATTCTCATGGTTGGAGCTGGATCAGTCGGTGGATTCTTCGGCGCACATTTAGCGAAAGCAAATCTTTCTGTGTCGTTCCTGCTGCGGCCCAGGACGCTCGCAGCCGTAAAGCAGAATGGCCTCACGATCCGCAGTGCCAATGGCTCTTTCACCGTACATCCAGCAGCCGCTTCCGATCCGCGAGATCTCGCGAAGCCTGACCTGATTATTCTCTCCGTCAAAGCCTACGATCTGGATGAAGTCCTGACCCAAATCGAGCCGGTCCTGACCGATAAGACTGTCATATTGACCCTACAGAATGGG
>CAZGYZ010000241.1:0-3715 GCA_964530675.1 uncultured Nitrospira sp.
CGTCAAGCCACAAAATATGGGGGCTTCATCAGACAGGCCACATTGCTCATTATTTAGACAAACTGCTCCGAGGTCTCTCAACATCGGCCATTGTTTATCTGACAAGCTGGTCATCCACAGAGTTATCCACAGAAGCTGTGGAATAGGATCGCTGTCATATGAAGAGGCGAGTTACTTATTCTGTTTCGCTGGCATTTGGGATGAGGGTTTATCCTGGCCCTTCTCTGTGATCTTTTTGACTGCGTTACCGATCGCAGACCCAATCTTGGGAATCTCGTTCTCAACATTCTTGGCCGCGCTCTTCAGCCCTCGTCCAAGGTCGTCTACGGTGAGACCTTTACTCTCCTCTGCGGTGCGACTCTCAGCGGCGATAGCAGCCTGTACAAGCGCTGAGAACGATAGGACTGCAACGACCATGACTATTTTGTTCATGAGATACCTCACTATTTCAGAAACTATATCATGCGCAGAACTGGCTTTCTCGGAGAAAGCGCGCTATCTGCTTGCATCTTCGATCTCGCCACTCCTAAAATGCAGTTCGCTGCGAGGCCGCTATGTCAATCACGCTTCATCCCCACCGTCACGTTCCTGTACCGCACTTCATGGGCAATAGCCAGCGTTTGTTCTGCAAACTGCCGTTCGCATTTTTTCTAGGGTTCTGGGCACTGATAACGCTTCTGACACTGAGCAGCGGAGCAGCGTATGCGGGATGGGTGTTGACGAGCGGAGACGACGAAGCGGGATTAACGGTGTACGTCGACCCGGAGTCCATTCGCCGCAAGGGAAACCTGGTAAAGATGTGGCAATTGTACGACTACAAGACCTTACAGACTGTGGCAGGAGATTCGCTGTTGTCTATCAAGCGATACAACGAATTCGATTGCACCGAGGAGCGCACGCGCATGCGTGCCTATACATGGTTTGCCGGCAACATGGGAACCGGCAAAGTGGTGTACAGCACCACAGACGAACAGCAGTGGGAACCGGTTGTCCCGCGCAGCATCAATCACACTCTTTTGAAAGTGGCCTGTAGTAAGAAGTGAATGCCGCGGGTTCTCACTCCCTCTCAAGCCTCTACATCATTCTTGATCCGTCGATCTGCCCTGCGCGTCCCTTGGTCGAGGTGCTGACGGCGGCGGCTGAAGCCGGCGCTGTTCTCTTTCAATATCGCAACAAGACAGGATCGATGAAAGACGCCTACGTGGAGGCGTTGGCGCTTCGGCAAGCTGCTGCTCAGGCAGGCGTATTGTTCATCGTCAACGATCGCTGTGACTTGGCCCTGGCCGTGGATGCAGATGGCGTACATCTGGGGCAGGGAGACCTGCCGCTCGACTTGGCGAGAAAGGTGATGGGCCCGGACAAACTAATCGGGATCTCCACGCACAATCCCGACCAAGTGCAGAAGGCCACCGCCGGAAAGCCTGACTATCTTGGCTTTGGTCCCATTTTTACACCAGGCTCCAAACAAGACCATGATCCGGTGGTTGGGCTTGAGGGGTTACGTGCGATCACCGGACTCACGTCGTTGCCGGTTTTTGCGATCGGTGGTATTCAGCTCGGCCAGGTGGGGGCGGTGATGCTCGCCGGTGCCAAAGGCGTTGCGGTCATTTCAGCGATCCTCAAGGCCCCGGATATCAGCCGCGCCGTGAAATTATTCATCGAGCAGATGCCAGAACCAGCCTCGCCAGCCTTGTGATCGGAGCGGTTCCCGCAAGACGGACCAAATCTTTATTCCACGCTTGATTCACACGTGGGCTATATGGGATAGGCCCCACCACAGGAACCTTTGAGAAGCGTCGAAGCAGGGTGACTGTCGATTGTTCCTGTAAACGAGCGGTTTCCGTGCGCATTGGACGAGGCTGATTCAAGACCAGCGCCAAGATGGGAATATTTCGCTGGCGGAGTGCGTGAAGCGTCAAGAGTGCATGATTGATTCCTCCTAAGCCAGATTGGCCGACCACGATCGCTGGTAACTTCAACCGACAGATGAGGTCTAATACGTTGAGCAATGAGGTCAGCGGTGCATACACACCGCCGACTCCTTCTACCGCCATAAATGTATGTTTCTGACTCAGGGCATGGAAGGCCCGTATGATAGGGGCCATTCGCACAGTCGTTCCTTCCGCTCGTGCAGCAGAGACTGGCGCCACTGAAAGTCGAAAGACATAGGGACAGACTTCTGCCATCGGATCATGGTTTCCAGCCGCCATCCGCAACCGTGCGCCATCAGAGCTCGCCTTAGCCGATAGTGAAACCCCTGTTTCAATCGGCTTCATGACGCCGACATCGATTCCCCGTTGAATCAGGCACCGCACGAGGGCAGAGGTCACGAGCGTTTTTCCGACACCCGTATCGGTCGCCGTAATAAAAACCCCGCGCGGGCTGGAATTGCTAGCTAGCTGTTTGGGGCGTCGCATAATAGTTGATAACTAATAACGGACTGTGGAAAAGCTATTGTGACACGCCAAGGCGAGCCCAGTCTGTTTGGTTATTTAGTCTGTCTTGTCTATCTGGTTAGTCTCATGCATCCAAATGAAGCTCCCCGCAGCAAGCTGCGGGGTATCTTGCGAAATTCTCCGAAGCCACTACCCTCCTTTGCCAAGGCTACGGAGGGTTCCCCTCGCCTTCATCCCCGTAGCAAGCTACGGGGTATTCGGCGAAGGAGAATAAACTAGACAAACCGAATAGACCAAATGAACAAGACTGCTGTGGGGTTTTTGGGACATCCTGCTAAAGGGTTCGGCTATCACAGTTCCACACCTGTCCCGACATGCCTGTGAGTTGCGCCAGATGGAAGACAGTCTTGGCTACTTCCTCTCGTGATGGTGGCCGGCCTAACGCATGGCTGTTCCACGTATCGCCTTCCGGCAGGGCCTCTTCCGATAGTCCAGTAGCCTGCCAGCCTGGTAAGAGGAGATTCACACGAACATTGCCTGCTCCCCATTCTTTGGCTACCGTCTGCACCAGACCAATGAGACCAGCTTTTGAGGCAGCGTAGGCTGCCTGGCCAATCATCCCATGGAATCCTGCATACGACCCGATCACGACAATGGATCCACCACCACGAGCGAGAAGGGGCGGGGCCATGGCGCGAAGACAGTGAAATGTTCCGGTCAGATTCGTCCCTATTACCTCGGCCCAATCTTCTTGGCGTTGTCGAAGTAGAAGATGGCTCCCTCCGATTCCGGCATTGCAGACAAACACAGACGGCACAGGTACCAGCCGACAGAAGGCTTCCACCATCTGTTGCACCTCATGAGACTCTCGAATATCGGCTTCGTAGAGTGTCCCCGTTCCACCGGAAGCTGCTACTTGCTCGAGCGTGACTTCGGCTGCGGCCTTGTTGCGATGATAATGGATCCCGATAGACCAACCGTCCGCCGCAAAGGCTAGACTGATTGCTCGGCCAATCCCTCCGGACGCACCGGTCACAAGCACCGCATCTCTTTGGTTTGCTTGGTTCATCTGGTTGATCTGGTCTATCTGGTTTGTTTAGTCTGTCTCGTCTGTTTGGTTTCTCTGGGTCAAGTACAAAACAAACCAGATAGACCAGACAGACCAAATAGACCGGTTAATTATGGGTGGGATATCATGCGAAGGCAAGCCTGCTCCCTACCTTGCCGCCTCCAGGATTGCTATGGTACTTTCACCGCATCGTGTAACCAGTGGAGGATCTCGCGCATGCCGCTGAAGAAGCCAGAATATCGAAGGGCCC
>CAZGYZ010000242.1:0-3714 GCA_964530675.1 uncultured Nitrospira sp.
GCAATGGGATTGGACGGGATGCAGGCGTTGGAGGATGAACGTCCCAAGCATCAAATTTGGTTGCCCGCTTTCTTGATAGATCTCCACGAAGTGACGGTAGGGCAGTACGCATCGTTCCTTACGGCCACAAACCACCTCGCACCCTGGGAATGGGACAAGGTTAACCTGTCTCAGCATAGTAACCGTCCGGTGATCGGCGTGGACTGGCCGGACGCCGATGCCTATTGCCAATGGAAGGGGAAGCGGCTTCCTACCGAAGCGGAATGGGAGAAGTCAGCCAGAGGAACGGATGGAAGGTTATATCCCTGGGGCAACCAGTCTCCAAACAAGGATCTGGCGAATTTCGCATTGGGCGCGCGGTTCAGCTACAGCCAGGTCTTGATGCCCGTGCTGTCCTATGAGCGGGGCAAGAGTCCGTATGGGCTCTACCAAATGGCTGGGAATGTGTGGGAGTGGGTGCAGGATTGGTATGGTGCGGACTATTACAAAACCTCGCCGGAACAGAATCCGCAAGGCCCTGAACAGGGAAAGTTTAAAGTTTTACGCGGTGGATCGTGGTCCGACCTGCCGAAATATCTTCTCACCTATGGGCGATTCAAGCTGTCCCCCGAAACTCGTAATAGTTATACTGGCTTCCGCTGCGCCAAATCTTGACAGGATGCTCAAATAGACGATCCAACAAGGCCGCAGGGAGTCAGGCGACTGAGGCGTACCCTTGGGGTACGTCGCAAGGAGACGGACGACTGAGAACGACGTTGGGCGTCTATTTCAGCATCCTGCTAGAGATGGGTAACGAGCCAATCAGCGATCGATGTGGTCATTTGGCGAAAGTCGTCGCCTCTAGTGAATTGGTGATCGGCCTCTGGCAGGAGATCGAGCCTCTTTGGTCCTCTCAGTGCGTCATACAGTCGCCGGCCTTGATGGAGGGGGACACACTCGTCCTTTTCACCCTGGACAATGAGTGTGGGTACGGCGATCCGTTCAGCCGGCCCATAGGCGATCTGTCCGAGGGAGTCTTCGTAAAAATCATACCGCAAACGGATTCGATCAGGCCCTCCCATGATGTTCGGAACCGTGTCAGTGGCTTGCCACTGAGCTAGCTCGTCAGGCCCAAACGATAAGCGAAGCTCTTCCGAGAAATCCACCACGGGACATTTGAGGGCCAAACAGGCGATATCGCTGCGCTGGGCTGCCGTGAGGGTGGCGACGAGTCCTCCGAAACTTGAACCGACGAGTCCGATTCTGTCGTAGCCCCTGGCGATTACCAGATCCAACGCGGTTTCGGCTTGATGTACGGCCAGGGTTGTCGTGATCTCTTCGAAGGGGCCGTCACTTTCTCCTTGGCCGAAAAAGTCGAACCGAAATGTTGCTAGGCCCTGTCCATTGAGGAGCCTGGTCAAGGTCTTGTTGGTTGTGCTGTTCTTGCCTGAGAGAAATCCATGGCATAGCAAGGCGAGGCGCGTCGTCGGTCCATCGGGTGTACTTAGGATCGCGGCAATGCCGTGACCATGGCGATCATGAAATGTCAGGGATTCTTCCAAGGAGTGGTCTTTCAATCAAGCATTACGCTGGGAGAATAATTTAACAGCTGGAACGTCAATGACCGTACCTGTCGCGCAACAGAAAAAGATGTTGCAGGATACCCGAGCGCGACTGGCGGGACAAGCTAGACGGGGGAGGGTCCGAAGTCCGAAGTTCAAGGTTTTCGGAACTTCGAACCCCGAACCTCGGATCGCGCCTATCTCGCGTCTCACGCGGCAGGATCTATGGCGCTGGTGGATTCTTTCAGTATCTTGTTAGGGAGAGAAACGACGACTCCTGATGGCGAAACCCCGAAAGCCCAGGCGAGCTTGGCGGTAAAGATAGTCAAGCTGCCAAGGAGCAGGCCGACAGTGACCCAGGATGCAATCTGAATAAAGAGCGCACTGAGAGGGAAGTTCCAGGTGAGTGCAGCGAGCAATCCGAACCCCATTGTCCCCAAGCTCAATCCAATCAGCTGAACGGCTCGCCACCGGTCCATGATGGCTGTGAGTTGATCTCGATAGGGCCCCTGCTTTTTCCGGCTCGCAATCCGGCTGGCCGCCAGCATTTCAGGGATGCCATACGACAAGGCTCCAATGACTGTCTGTAGCATAAATCCGATCAAGGCCATATGGGTGTAGGCCGCGAGGTGCAACGATCCAAATGGCAGTACCGGCGGTTGTGGGAGGAAGTTGGCTCCGACGAGCACGCCCATGACCATCATAAAGACCAGGAAAAACGTCGCGATCAGGAGGTGGTCGGAAGCGGCATTTCCCGGATGGCCTGAGCCTATCCAGGTGCGCAGAAGATTGTATGCGTAGAGACCGATGCTGAGGATGAGCAACCCTCCGACCGCGAGTTCGAGGTGGAGGGACGAGGTGATAAATCCACCGATCAAAATGGCGAAGCCGGCGGGAAGCGCGACCATCACGAAGCGGGCGAGTTTCAGGCTGTAGAGTTCGGCGTTCAAGACAATCGGCAAGAGGCGATGGGTGGCGCCGATCATGGCCATTGTGACAAAACCCAACAGGATCAGATGTAGATGAAGAAGCCGCGCGTGGACATAGTATTGCTGGACGAACTGGAATGCCATTGCGACGCTGATGACTAATCCAACGAATAGGGAAATAAGTGAAAAACGATATAGCCAGGGGGAACCGGTTAGTTGAGTTTGGCTTTGCCGCGTGAACTGCCAGGCGACCGGAGTGATGGAGGCGACGGCTCCAATCACGACAATTCCAGCTCCGCCGACGATCATCATATTTCCGAGCCCGAATCCAATGAGCAACAAGACTGTGGCGGCGTTCAGGGTGGCGAACAGCCATGGGCGGGAGTTCGCACCGGTAAGGCCGCTTTGGGAATCATTGGATACGGAGGCCAGTAGCCCGCCGATCATGAGTTGCAGGATGCCACCGATGAGGATGGCATGCACATGGACCAACCTCAACCAAGAAGGCAGCGGCGTGCCATGGACCAATCCAATCATGACGGCCAGTCCCACCAACGAGGAAAGCAGGAGCCAGCCAAATCCTGTGATCAAAAAAGTTAGTGGACGGAAGCTAAAACGACCCATGGCATCCTCTTTTTAACAGGATGCTGGAACTCATGTCGAAGCGCAAGAATTTCGATGGTTCGCGCGTGTGACGCAACAGGAGAATACTCCCGAAGGATGCTCAAACTGGTTTGTTTTGTTTATCTGGTTCATCTGGTCTGTCTGGTTTAACCAAACAAACGAGACAAACCAAATAAACCAAATAACGGTCTTCTTCTGCTGGCGGGCTTTTTCAGCATCCTGCTGCTATGTCTGGAGAAAGTAGAAATGATTCGTAGGGCCAGTTCCATGACCAATTGCCAGGCTATGGCGAAGGGCTTCGGTGAGGTAGGTTTTGGCCGTCTGTACAGCGTCGTTCATGGATTTGCCTCGTGCGAGATGCGCCGCGATGGCTGAGGCGAAGGTGCAGCCGGTGCCATGGGTGTGGGGGGTATCGATGACCTCCCCTTTGAACACATTGAAAAAATTGCCGTCATACAGCAAATCGGTGGCTCGTTCTGCCGGGAAATGACCGCCCTTGATCAACACATATTTGCAACCGAACTTATGAATGATTTTGGCGGCCCGGCGTGCGTCCGCGAGCGTTTTGATCTCAATGCCGGAGAGTTGTTGGGCCTCATGGATGTTCGGTGTGACGAGCA
>CAZGYZ010000243.1:0-3712 GCA_964530675.1 uncultured Nitrospira sp.
GGCTGGAGAAAGACTGTGGCCTGAGCCGTCGCAGCCCGTTCGGTCGAGTCCTTGGCGCTCACATCCACCATCCGCGCCCGCCCCGACTCGTTGAAGTGCGTAAACTCTGCCATTTTTCTAAATGATTCAGTCGGTTACAGAAAGAAACTTGAGGGGATTATAGGAGCCGGTGGAAAGGGCAGTCAAGGGAGGGGCAGGGTAGCCTGGATGCCTTCGCTCAGGCCGGGGCCTTGTTGGCTGCTGTTAGCCTCGTTCATGCTTGGCGCCGAAACTTGTTCCATTCCAAGCAAAGCTTGAATGGAACATCGGACATCGCCGCCACCTGCCAGGAGCAGGACGCCTGAGCGACGCAACAGCAGAAACACAAGGCCCAAGGCCGCTCAGGCAACCAGGCTCCCCTTTATTGAGATAAGAGGACGGGAGGGGAATGGTGCTCGGTCAATGTGCGCGGTAAGGGGCCAATCCAGGCCACCCTGCTGAGAAACGGAGGTGCGTGGCGGAAAAGATGGGAAGAGAGAGCAAAGTCGCTTGACTGGTGCAGTGGTACCTCTCACACTGCATCTGCAATGCCATTATGTGCCCGCTTGCACGCCTCCGTTACCTTGACGGTCCGCAGGGATCCGCGACATACTGAGCCCCCATGCGCGCCCTCTCCGTCATAATTCTCCTGGTTACACTCGTTCTCCTCTCTTGGCGTACATATGCTTCCCCACCGAGTGACATCTCCATCTCAGCAGCAGATCTGCAAACGCTTCGTAAGCAGGCAGCCAAGGGGGACGCAAATGCGCAGGTTAACCTCGGTCTACTGTATCAAGTCGGGCAGGGTGTCCCACAGGATTATTCGACGGCGCGGCAATGGTACGAGAAAGCCGCCGCCCAGGGGAACGCGATGGCGCAGTGTAACCTCGGTCTGCTGTATCAAGGCGGACACGGTGTGCCGCAGGATTATGCGATAGCACGGCAGTGGTATGAAAAAGCTGCCGCCCAGGGCCTCGCGATGGCGGAGTTTAGTCTTGGTTTCCTGTATGCCACGGGACAGAGCGTCCCGCGAGATTACTCGACGGCACGATATTGGTACGAGCAAGCCGCCACCCAGGGGCATGCAGGTGCACAGTACAGTCTTGGTTCGCTGTATGCCGAGGGACGAGGCGTGCCACAGGATTACCCAACAGCGCGCCAGTGGTTGGAGCAAGCCGCCGCCCAGGGTGACCCGTTGGCGCAATTCAGCCTCGGGGTAATGTATGCCCAGACACAGGGCGTACCGCAGGATTATGCAAAAGCGCGACAGTGGTACGAGAAAGCCGCTGTCCAGGGCTACGGGAAGGCACAACACAACCTCGGAGTAATGTATGCCCAGGGACAGGGCGTACCGCAGGACTATGTGCGTGCATACATGTGGTTAAATCTCTCAGCAACCCTTTCGACGGGTAACGACCAGAAGCTCGCAACAGACAATCGAGATAACATCGCACACCGCATGACTCCCACACAAATTGCTGAAGCACAAAAGTTGGCGCGAGAGTGGAGGCCTCAAAATAGTCAGCAGTGATATAGGCGAAGGAGCCACAGCGGGGCCTGATCCCAGCTCACGAGTCTGCTCAAAGGTGAGCCAATGAAGAAAAGCCGTTCATTATCCCAAAGAAATGGATCACCGCGTCCGGACAGCATTACATAAGTCTATAATCTGGCGAGAGCAAGTGTTGCGCTGTACGGATCAAAAGCGCCTAACCCAACTGGGCGTATTACCCGTTACCTCAGCGAATCGTCCTCGGCGGCCGCTGAGCGCCAAACGTTCGGCGGCATGGAATGAGCCAGTGAAATGCAGGCTCTGCCTTCAAGATCGGGAACTGCGACTCTCTCACATTATGCCGGAGTTCCTGTACAAACCGCTGTACGGTTACAGACACCGAGTATGGAGTGTCCACTCCAACCTTCCCTACGTTCGATTCCTCAGAAAGGGTCTTCGTGAGCGGCTTCTGTGCGACGAGTGCGAAGCTCTCTTAAACCACTATGAAGAGTATTTCTTCAACCTATGGTACGGGGACAACGGATTGCCTTCCGTTTTGCCCGCGGGAGTCTCAACAATCATCAGGTCTGATCTGGATTACCGCATGTTTAAGCTGTTCCACCTGTCGATCCTGTGGCGCGCCGGGGTCGCCAGCCTCGATGCCTTCCAGTTCGTCAACCTTGGGCCTCATGAGGAACGGTTACGACATATGCTCTACAATGGTGATCCTGGTACCACTCGTGAGTATCGGCTGGCTGCCTCGATTCTGCTTCGACCGGGTTCTCGTGAAGTGCATTCAGGCGTTATCGGGGTTCCGATGCGTCGGCACCATGAGGGTGTTTGGGTCTATAGCTCGGTCTATGCTGGTTGCATATGGCATTGCATTATCAGTGGGCATACTGGAGCGACGATAGACTTTCAGGTGTTCTGCGATGACGGTACGCTCTCGATGATGCCGATCGAGATCACACAGATTTCGTTCCTCGACAAAATGCTCCGAAAAGCGAGAACCAAGACAAAGCCTAGAGCCTAAGAGTTGGGCGAAGAATAAAAGGGGTCGAATAAAAGGGGTCGTAAAAGGGGTCGTAAAAGGGGTCGAAAAGGGGTCGCGTCTTGTAATAAAACATTTTCTGTTGGGACGGGGCAGCCCGCCGATTTGTCGTTCGGCTCTCCCCTCTCGTCGTTTACCCCTTCAGTGTGGAGGGGTCATGGGGTCACATCTTGTAAAATGACATTATTACAATAGACTGCATCCATGGCTCGTCCGCTCCGCATTGAATTCCCTGTACCCTCTATCACATCACCTCCGCGTAGCAATGCGCGCCCACGAGTCTTTCACGAGGCTAGAACCACGAGAGGTTCCTGACCTCCCTGGCCTGGGTTGTGGCGCGCTTCAGTTGGCGTTGTCATGCCTACTCCTGAAGGGCAACCACGTACACCTGAAACAAAGAGTTGAGGGGTCAAACCAAAGGGATCACATCTTGTATTATGACATCGTATGGCAGCCTGCATCCATGGCTCGTCCGCTCCGCATTGAGTTCCCTGGTGCGCTCTATCACATCACCTCGTGTAGCAATGTATGCCAATGAGTCTTTCACAAGGTGAGAACCACAAGATGTCCAACATCTCGCGGCACGGAGGGAGCCTCATTCTCGTCTGCGTAGTGGGCTAGAAACGGCTAGTCAATAGTGGGGATGTGTCATCCTACCAAGGGATTGCCGGCTTTCCGCCCTCCCAAAACGGCCATACCGAATAAAGCCCACAGCGTGGCATCCTCCTGCTCGCGGATCGCGTTGCCTCTGAACGCCTTCATGAGATCCGTCGATGTGAATGTATGGCCGTCTTCTCCGCTCATCTCTGTATCGGCTCAGCTAGTTCTCGAACTTGCCGAGCTTTTCTCTTGAATCGGATTTGATCCACCTCATGAATCTCTTTCAATACAAGCGTCGGTGATCATCAGGTGTGCCTGGCGTATGTGTCATTGATCAGCAAGGCGTACGACGTTGAAATTACTGATACTAAGGATACCATCCGATGATTCCACGATCCTGTCTCATGCTGGCATCTCGTTTGCTCTGTATACGTAGTGAAGTCCCATGGGGCGTTTGGAGAAATCATCAAGGCGGGAAATGACCAAACCTCTTAAGAAGGAGGCCGTCCCATGAAACGCTTAATCACCACGTTCGCTTCAGCCATAATCCTATT
>CAZGYZ010000244.1:0-3712 GCA_964530675.1 uncultured Nitrospira sp.
TCCATACAACTCAAAATGTGCAACCGTCCGGCTTTGGCCTGCTCCAAAGCCTTCTGCATCAAGGCCGACGTAATACCGCCGATCTTGATGTCCATCTGTAGCGCGGTCACACCCTGCTTGGTGCCGCAGACTTTAAAGTCCATGTCGCCCAGGTGATCCTCCAGCCCAAGGATATCGGAAAGGATCATGACCCGATCGCCTTCCTTGATCAGACCCATCGCGATCCCAGCCACGGCTTCCCTGATCGGCACGCCGGCGTCCATCATGGCAAGGCTCCCACCACAGACGGTCGCCATTGAAGAGGATCCGTTGGATTCAAGGATGTCGGACACGATGCGGAGCGTGTAGGGAAAGGCTTCCTTGTTGGGCACCACCGGGGCCAACGCCCGTTCCGCCAATGCGCCATGGCCGACTTCCCGGCGTCCCGGTGAGCGAAGCGGTCGCGCCTCGCCGACGCTGAACGGCGGAAAATTATAATGGAGCATGAACGTCCTCATGTACTCCCCTTCCAACGCATCGATCCGCTGCTCGTCGTCCGTGGTCCCTAACGTAACCACGGCCAAACTTTGAGTCTCGCCCCTGGTGAAAATCGCAGAACCGTGTGTCCGTGGCAGCGCGCTGACTTCGCAGGTGATCGGACGAATATCGGCCGGGCCACGTCCATCCGCCCGCGACCCCTTCTCCAGAATCATGTTCCGCACTTCCGTATATTCCAACTCGTGGAACACCAACTTGACGTGCCGTTCCCGATTCGGATCATCCACGCTCTTGAGTTTTTGGACGGCGTCGTTCTTGACCTCATCCAACCGCTCCTGCCTAGCCGCTTTGTTCGGGATCATGATGGCATCACGGATACCTTGCGCCACCAGAGACTTCACTTGAGCGGAGAGCGCTGAATCGATCTGCTCCTTCGCCACCTTCCGCTTGGGCTTGCCGGCAACGGCTTGCAGTTCGCGAATCTTCGCCACAATCTTCTTGATCTCTGCATGAGCGAGTTCGATCGCCTCAAGCATGATGGCTTCGGACAGTTCGTTCGCCCCTGCTTCGACCATCATAACCGCATCGGCCGTCCCAGCCACCACGAGTTGCAACTCGCTCTTCGCCACTGTTTCAAGATCCGGATTCACAACGAACTTGCCATCCAGTCGACCGATCCTCACGCCTGCAATAGGATTGTCGAAGGGAATATTCGAGACGGTCAGGGCAGCAGAGGAGGCGATAATGCCGAGGATGTCAGACGAGCCTGTCTGATCGGCCGAGAGGACGGAGGCGATGACCTGAGTCTCGAAGTAATAGCCCTCGGGAAAGAGCGGACGGAGTCCTCGATCGATCTGCCGGCTGGTCAGCACGGCCTTTTCCGATGGACGCGCTTCCCGCTTGAAATACCCACCGGGGATTTTCCCGGCTGCGAAGGATTTTTCCTGATAATCGACCGTGAGGGGAAGAAAATCGATGCCCGGCTTGGCAACCTGCGACGCGACGGCTGTCGCCAACACGACGGTGTCGCCGTACGAGGCCCAAATCGAGCCGTCTGCTTGACGCGCTACACGGCCTGTCTCGAGCCGCAGAATACGCCCGGCAACCTCTATTTCAACTGTGTGTACCATCTGGGTCTCCTCTGGTTAGGCCCCACAGATGCCCACAGAGATGCGATCCAAGACAAATGGTCAATGGTGAATGTGAGACCGCTCTCTCATTGAACATTCATCATTTCTCATTGAACATTGCGCTTGCAGAGCGCATCTCAGTGTTCACCTGTGCGACTGACTACTGCCTGCCGTTGTGCCCCCTGGCGCAACAGCGAGATGGGCTCCTACTTTCTGATGCCCAATCGCTCGATCACTGCACGATAGCGTGCATCGCTGACGCCACGAAGATAATCAAGTAACCGCCGCCGCCGCCCGACCAAGAGCAGCAGGCCACGCCGCGAGTGGTGATCTTTCTTGTGGAGCTTGAAATGTTCCGTCAAATACGTGATCCGGTTGGTCAGCACCGCAATCTGGACTTCCGGTGAGCCGGAATCCGTCTCATGCTGCCGGTACTGCTTGATCAACTCGGTCTTTGCTTCCTTGAGTAATGCCATGGGCTTCTTCCTTCCTCTTCCTTTCCTTCATCCGCAACAAAGTCTCATACGTCTTGATCGATCAACACCTTCTCAACCTTGAGTGCATCTCCCGAATTGTCCGGACACTTCCCGATCGCCACTAGACACCCCTCTGTGTCGTGAATACGAACCGGTGCCTGTGACCCGAGCTTGACATCGGCTGCCCCCTCCCAACGAAGGATCTTATCCGCAGGCACCGGAGCCCCGTGTCGCACGTGGTCGGCGGTCTGTTCATCCACTACTGCAATCCCCAATTGATCCAACGCACGATCCAGCGACAACAGATCATCTCCCAATCGACCGAGGGCATGACGGGTGACCACCTCATCAACCGTCAACGCTTGATCAATCGTCAAGGGACCCACCCGCCTTCGCTCCAGTGCCAACATATGGCCGCCGACACCCAACACTGCTCCAATATCGGCACAGAGCGTCCGCACATAGGTTCCCTTTGAACAGACGATGCGCAAGGTGACATCCCGCCCCTGAATCCCCTCCACCTCAAGGGTATGGATGACAATCGTTCGCGCGGCCCGCACAATCGTTTTGCCCGCCCGAGCGGACTTATACAGAGGCACGCCCCCGACCTTCACCGCTGAATACATCGGAGGCATTTGCTCAATCGGCCCGCGAAATCGATCGACCGCCTCATGGATCGCCTCCGGCGTCACGGAGTCCGTCGTGCGGCGCGCCAAGACTGTTCCCGTCGCATCCTGCGTATCCGTTGTTTCACCAAGGCGCAATACAGCGCGATACTCTTTATCCCACTCAACAAGATATTCAGCAATGCGGGTTCCCCGCCCGATCAGCAGAGGCAAGACTCCCGTCGCGGCAGGATCGAGCGTACCGGCATGACCGACCTTGACTCCGCCCAGAAGATGTCGAATTTTCGCTACGACATCATGGGAGGTCCACCCGGATTCTTTCTTCATTGTCAGCACGCCATTGACGGCGGCGCAACTCTGTACGAGATCCATCATCATGCCCCTGCTGCTACGAACTCGCCTGCTCTTCGGACGACCCGCCCTCGGCCTCCGTATTGACATGGAGGTCATCCAATAACTTCAACACATGATCGCCTCTTGGCCCGCTGACATCCTCGGCAAAGACAATCTCCGGCAGATACCGGAGTGAGAGCCGACGTCCCAGTTCTCCACGCACGTACCCGCTGGCTTGAGCCAGCCCGGCGAAAACGTTCCGCTCTTCCTCTTTCGTCCCCATCGTCGTCACGAACACACGTGCAAGCCGCAGATCACTGGTCAGTTTTACATCGGTCACGGTCACGGCCTGCACGCGCGGGTCTTTGATTTTCCGCATGAGGATATCGGCCACTTCCATGCGGATTTGATCGGCGACACGATCGGCTCGATGATATCCTGTTTTGGCCACCGCACACTCCACCTAGCAGGATGCTGAAAAAGCCGTCCTTCTCACCCGCCCAGCCCCGGCGCGCCGAGACGCGCCTTTTCCCAAGCTTCGTTCTCGCTTTGCTCAGAAGCTCAACGTACCGAAGCGTACGCCTCGCCTCTTCGCTTGCTGCGGCCTTGCTGGACGGCCATTTTGAGCATCCTGCTGGACAAGCCGCCGTCACAACAATTCCACTCGCGA
>CAZGYZ010000245.1:0-3709 GCA_964530675.1 uncultured Nitrospira sp.
GCCAGGCCGGCGGAAATCGCATTGTTCGGATTCGGCATTTCCAAGCGTACCCCAAACGTACCACTGGCGCTGTCGACGACCTTGTTCACCACCACGATCTTCGCTTGAAAAACCGGTTGCCCCTTTCCTTCCGGACGCACATCGGCCCTCATGCCGGTTTTCAACTTCCCGAGCAGCGAGAGAGGCGCGAACACCTCGACCCGCAATGGGTTGATCTGCGCCAGTTTCATCACAGGCGTCTGCTGGCGGGCCAATTCCCCGGGAGACAGCAGCCGATCGACTACTACGCCGGCAATCGGACTTCGAATCGTGCGCAGTTGCAACGCCGTGGTGGTCCGATTCAATTCCAATTCGGCCTGACGCTTGTGTTCCGACGCTTCCCGATGCGCCGATTCCGCCAAGGCCTTTTCCGTCTGGGCCTCATCGACTTCGTGTTGGGCAATGGAGTTGCTTTTGAACAATTCCTGAGCCCGCTCGAGCTTCCGGCTCGTAAACCCCATCTTCAGCTGACTGCTCTTCAGCGCCGCTTCTGCCTCCGCCTTGGCTTTCGCCAACGCCACCGTCGCCTCTTCAAAGCTCGATTCGAGCGTCAGGATCACCTGCCCCTTCGTGACCCAATCTCCCCGGTCCACCGGTACCGTTTGGATGAGCCCCTCCACCGGAGTCCCGATGGAAATCTCGTCATAGGGTGTGATCACGCAGCCCATTCCCGTTGCCCATACAGCCGGCGCCGTCAGGGCATGGAGTCCAGCTGCGACGATCAGGATGCCCATCACGCCCAGCCATTTCAGCCGACATCTGTGTAGCTGTCTCACTTCTTCACATTCCGATTGCATGTCCATTCGATCGTCCTATTCTTTCCCGACGTGACTCATTCCAATCGCCCGGAGAACGCAAGCGAGGTTTCCAATGAATCCTCGTGCTGCAACAGATCCCGGCGAATGCGCGCATGCAGGGACTCGGCCGACAACTGAGCCTGCCGCACGAGAAACACCGCCGGTTTGCCCTCCAGCGGCTTTCCCGGACTTACCAGCGCCCGCGCCGCCCACCACCATAGCAGGCGTCGCGACGTCGTCATGATCTCATCCTCCAGCGACGAGACAATCTCAAAACTTCCCGGATCCCCCTGACGGCCGCTGCGGCCATAGAGCTGTCGGTCGATGCGCCCGGCTTCGTGCCGTTCTGTGGCCAACACGTGCAACCCTCCCGCCTCCGCCACCTTCGGCAACAACTTGATATCCGTGCCGCGGCCCGCCATGTTCGTGGCCACCGTGACGCGACCCGGCAGACCGGCCTTGGAGACGATATCGGCCTCTTCCTTGTCCTGCCGGGCGTTGAGGACGACGTGCGGGATTCTGGCCGTCGTGAGTTTCTCACTCAGGATCTCCGAGGCCGAGACCGACCTGGTCCCCACCAGAACAGGCCGCCCCTGTTTATGGAGTGTCGCGATATGATCGACGACCGCCTCCCACTTCTCATCCGCCGTCGAGAACAGCCACTCTCCCACACATTTCCGCTGCCGCGGGCGATTGGTCGGAACCGTCACGGTGGCCAAGCGGTACACCTGCCACAATTCGGTGGCGACTTCCTGGCCCGTGCCGGTCATCCCGGCCAGCCACAAATACCGGCGAAAGAACCGCTGGTAGGTGATCCGGGCCAGCGATGCCTGCATCGGCGTGAGGGGGCATCCTTCCTTCAATTCGATCATTTGATGGAGGCCCTGTTCCCACGACCGGTCCTCCATGATGCGCCCCGTGTACTCATCGATGATCTGGACCTTCTCGTCCCTGACGAGATAATGGGCGTCGCGATGAAACAAATGGAGGGCCGTCAGCGCCTGGCGGACCAGCTCTTCACGCCGCCGCGGCCCGGACCAGAAGCCGGTGAGATTCTTTGTCCGTTCCGTCAACAGGGCCTGCCCATCCGGTGTCAGGCGAACGCTCCGTTCCCGTGGGTCGATCTCGAAATCGGACCCGCGTGTCAGGGCGCGCGCGAGCTGCAACGCCGTCTCATAGAGTGGCTTCTCCGGCACCTGCCCGCCGCTGTTGGCGATAATGAGCGGCACCCGCGCTTCATCCACCAGGATGCTGTCCGCTTCGTCGACGATACCGAAGCACAATCCGCGAAGCACCAAATTCCGGAGTCTGGTCGCATCGCCATACAACTTCTCCAGCTGGAGTTGAATACGATTGGGCTGCCGCCCCACGGCGAGGCGATCACGCAGATAGTCGAACACCAGTTCCTTGTTCGTGCAGTAGGTCACATCGCAGGCATAAGCCGCGCGGCGCGCCATAGGACTCTGCTCGTGGGTGATGACTCCCACCGTCAGGCCCAACATCTGATAGATCGGCCCCATCTCTTCCGCGTCTCGCGCGGTCAGATAATCGTTCACGGTAATCAGATGCACCGGCACGCCGGCCAGCGCCGCCGTCGCGGCCGCCAATGTGGCAGTCAACGTCTTTCCTTCCCCCGTGGCCATCTCGGCCACACAACCATTGAGCAGGACCCACCCTCCGAGAACCTGCACGTCATAGTGCCGTTGGCCGATCGTCCGATGGGCCACCTCCCGCACCAGGGCGAAGGAACGAAATACCAGCTCGTTGCTGAAGCCCTCGAGCCGAAGTCGTTCACGCAATTGCACAACCTCTTTGCGCAGCTGGTCATCGCGCAAGCCGGACAGAGTACGGCCCTGTTCTGCGACCGGCCCTATCACATCGGTCCTTGTCGCCGTGCGCTCGCGGAGCCGCCGCATGATGGGGCTCGCGAACTTCACCCCCTGACGGTCGAACCAGCTCTCGCGTGGCACTGCCCGTTCCGGATAGGCGCTATGCAGCGCCGTCTGTTGACTCGCAATATCAAACATTGAATCGCGACAAGAATAATTGTCGTCCCTGGCGATACCACTGGGCCATGAGCGGCGCCCATCCATGATCGAAGCGCACATACACGCGCCCGCCGACGTTCACCACGCCCAGCTCGACGGGTAATTGAAGGTCTATCTGAAAGACTTTCCGAAGGGCCTTCTGGCCCTTCGGATCTTTCGGGTCCATTGGAACTTGCCCACCGCCATCACTTCCGAGCGCCGGACTCGGCAGTTCATCGCTCGCCGCCGGGACCAGCCGCGTCACCCCTGCCTCGATCGGGCTGACCAGCCGTTCGGCTAAGCGCACCTGGACTTGGTTCGTCCTGTGACGAATCAGATCGATATCGGTCTGATCCACGACCGTGCGGACGGTTAACGTATTCAGATCCACCACGTGGGCCAGCACGTCCCCGCGATGCACGAATCGGCCAGGCAAATCATCCACGCGCGAGACGACCAGCGTACCGTCAACTTTTGCGGTAATGACGAGATCCTGCACCTGTTCTTTCGTACGGGCGAGCTTCTCTTCGATGTACCTCTTTTCTTCTTCCAGGATCTTCGCCTTCACGAGGTTTTCCGGAATCTGCTCGCGAATGCGTGCGTTGATCTCCCGGAGGCGCGCCTCAAGCACATGGAGCTGCGCTGTCAACACCGAGTCCTGACAGACCACCAACACATCACCTCGCGATACCTTTGACCCCGGGATCCCCACGACCTTCTCGATAAATCCGTCGGCCCCGGCGCGCACGATCGCTTCGTCCGGAATCCACACGACACCCTCCGCGCGCGTACGAAACGGCACAGGGGTAAAACAGAGCGCCGCGATGATGACCGCCACCGTTCCAC
>CAZGYZ010000246.1:0-3700 GCA_964530675.1 uncultured Nitrospira sp.
TGATGCTTCCGCCTGGCCTGGCATTTGTCAGCGTGAGCGACAAAGCCTGGCAGTTGGCAGAGAAGGCGAAGAACACGGCGTTCTATTTCAATTTCAAGAAAGAGCAAGAGAATCAGCTGAAGGATCAGACAGCCTATACGCCGGCCGTGTCTCTCATTATCGGTTTGCAGGAAGTGCTGAAGATGATGAAGGCGGAAGGGCTTGAGGGGCTGTTCAGACGTCAAGCCTTGCTTGCGAAGGCCATGCGTGAAGGGATGCAGGGTGCCGGGCTCGCGCTGTTCCCCAAAGAATCACCCAGCGATGCTCTCACCGCCGTGTTAGCGCCGGAAGGTGTGGATGGGCAGGCGATTTACAAGAATCTGCGAGTCCAATACGGCATGACAGCGGCCGGCGGGCAAGACCATTTGAAGGGGAAGATCTTCCGGCTGTCCCACATGGGCTACATGGATCGATTCGATATCATCATGGCCGTGGCAGCGGTTGAAATGGTGCTCAAAGGGCTGGGGCATCCTGTGAAGCTTGGTAGCGGCGTCGCAAAGGCGCAAGAAATTCTCATGGTGAAAGGGTAACCAGTCGGAAAGTCTATCAAGTCCAAAGTCCCAATCTGAGGAATTCGGGACGAGAGACTTGACGACTTTCAGACTTTATGGGCTTGTGACATGATGAAAATTTTGATTAGCGATAGCTTGTCGAAGCAGGGTGTGGAGCTGCTGGAAAAGGCCGGATTCACCGTGGTCGTGAAATCCAAGATGCCGAAGGAAGAGTTATTCAAGGAGATCAAGGACGCCGATGGGTTGATCGTGCGGTCCGGTACCAAGGTGACCGAGGAACTGATTGCAGCAGCTGAGAAATTGAAAGTCGTCGGGCGGGCCGGGTCAGGGCTGGACAATGTCGATACTCCTGCGGCCACCCGTCGCGGCATCGTGGTCATGAATACGCCGGGCGGCAACACCGTCACCACTGCCGAGCACACTATGTCGATGATTTGCGCCATGAGCCGGAGGATTCCTCAAGCCACTGCGTCTGTGAAGGCCGGCAAATGGGAAAAAGACAAATTCATGGGTGTCGAACTCTACAATAAGGTGCTCGGCATCGTCGGAGTGGGGCAAATCGGCAGCCATCTCACGAAGCTGGCGCAGGGAATCGGCATGAGCGTAGTGGCGTACGATCCCTATTTGGCCGAAGAGCGTGCGCAGAAGATGGGCGTCACCATGATGCCGCTGGATGAACTCTTCAAGCGGGCCGATATCATCTCTGTCCACACACCGTTGACACCTGAGACCAAGGGCCTCATCAATGCGCAATCGATCTCGACGATGAAGCCTGGGGTCATGATTGTCAATTGCGCCCGCGGCGGGATTATTCACGAGGGCGATCTGTTCGACGCGTTGAAGGTCAAACGCGTGGCCGCCGCCGCGTTCGACGTATTTGAAGAAGAGCCGGTGAAGGCGGATCATCCGTTATTGACGCTGGATAATTTCATCTGTACGCCGCACATCGGAGCCCAGACGGCCGAGGCGCAAGAAAATGTGGCAGTCGGCATCGCGGAGCAGATCGTCGACTATTTCACCAAAGGCATTGCCCGTGGGGCGGTCAATATCCCGTCGGTCTCTCCGGAATTACTCCCGAGGCTCCAGCCTTATCTTTCGTTAGCCGAGCAGCTGGGAAAGTTACAAACGCAGTTGTGCGATGGCGGTCTTGAGCGCGTGACCGTCGAATACAGTGGAGAGGTGGCCAGTTTGTCGATCGCGCCTCTCACGATCGCCGTGTTGAAGGGATTGCTGACCCCGATGATGGAGGCGCCTGTGAACTATGTGAACGCGCCGATCGTCGCGAAGGAACGCGGGATTGAAGTGAGGGAAGTGAAGAGCTCCGATGCGGGGGATTTCACCAGCTTGATTCGTGTGCGAGTGGAGGCCGGTAAGAAGTCGTATCAGGTAGCCGGCACGCTCTTTCACAAGAAAGATCCGCGTGTGGTAGAGATCGATCAGTTCAATGTGGAGGTGGTGCCGGAAGGGCACATGCTCCTGATTCTCAACGTCGATCGCCCAGGGGTGATCGGGATGGTGGGGAAGGTGCTCGGCGACAACCAAATCAACATCGTCCGGATGCAGTGCGCGCTTCAGAAACGTGGCGGGAACGCGATGCTCATCATTGGCTCCGATGCGGTCTTTCCTGACAAGGTGCTTGAGACGATCCAATCCAGCAAAGATATTCTCTCAGTCAAAGTCGCGGCCCTGTCCTAACCCCGCGCGCCATCCATCAGGTCAGCCATGGTATCCGTTCCTCCGAAGCCCAGCCCTTCTTCGGGACAGGTTCCGTCGTCCCGTGAGCGTTCGCTCGTCCCCGTGGGCATGGCGACGATTCTTCCTCATGCGGCGAAGCAGGTGCGCCGTCTTGAAGAGCAGTTGCTCGGTCAAGTTAACCAGTGGGGCTACGAGGAGATCATTCTCCCCACGTTCGAGTATCTCGACGTCCTGGCTCCGGGGCTTGAGCCGGAACTGATCGAGCACTGTTATCAATTCGTCGATCGGACGACTGGGCGGACGCTGATCCTCCGTCCGGATGCCACGGCGCAGATTGCCAGAACGGTGGCCATGGGGCTCACGGGTTCGGTGCTGCCGTTACGTCTTTCCTATCGAACGTCGGTGTTTCGCTATGAGCAGGAACATGCCGGGCGAGGCCGAGAAATTTTCCAGGTCGGAGCCGAGCTCATTGGACTGGACGATGTCGCGAGCGACAGTGAAGTCATCGGTTTGATGATCGAGTGTCTCAGCACGATCGGTCTGCAGTCGTTTAAAGTGTCGCTTGGGCATGTGGGTTTTATTAAGGGACTTCTGATGCGATCTGGATTATCGGCGCAGGGGCAAAAGTTGGCTGAGCAGGCGGCTGCGCGAAAGGATCTGCCGAGACTTGAAGAGCTTCTTGCCGGCGAGCGTATCTCAAAGACTGCGGCGCGTGCCATTCGGGAAGCGCCTGAGTTGTACGGTCAAGAGGAAGTGCTGGCACGTGGCCGGGTTCTCGCGGCCGGTGATCCGGCGCTGACTGCTCCGCTCGAACGGCTTGCCCAGGTATATCAGCTGCTTTGTGCGGCTGGCTACCGGGAGTCACTGCTTCTGGATCTCGGGGAATTCCGCGGGTTCGACTATTATGATGGTGTCGTGTTTGACGTGTTTGCCGAAGGGATAGGGGCGGAGTTAGGCGGTGGCGGGCGATACGATCACTTGATCGGCCGATTTGGCCGGCCATTGCCTTCAACCGGTTTTGGTTTGGATGTTGACCGGCTCTTCCGCACTGTGGAGTTCCCTGAGGAAGGATCGGTCTCGGCGCGAGTCGACTATCTTGTGGCTGCGCCACGCCGGGCCACTCGTCGATTGATGGAGGTCGCGGCGCAGTTGCGCCGGACTCGCTCCCGAGTTGTGCAGCAGACGATGAAGGGGAGTGACACAGCGCTGGTGTCTGCCGCAGTGACGGCGGGGTTGGCTCAGCAGGCAGCGGCTGTGGTCGTGGTCGGCGCCCCAGGGATGGACCATGATGACGTGCTGGTGGTCGAGCCCCTTGCTGCTCACAGGCAGGGCAGCCGAACCGGCAATCTCAGCCGTCTTTCGAAGAAAGTGGGGCTTGCCGACCTGGTGGCCGCGGCTCGCCGGTCCCGTCGGCAGGTCAAGGAACGGTCATGCTCAGGTAGATAGGCTGAAGG
>CAZGYZ010000247.1:0-3668 GCA_964530675.1 uncultured Nitrospira sp.
TTGGCCTCATGGAAGGTGCGGGAGATGTCGGAGGTCGGCGTGAGATTTGGGAAGGGCCTCCAGCTCACGAACATTGTAAAAGATGTCGCGCATGACCTCCAGAAAGGCCGTTGCTATGTGCCAGCTCCCCTGCTGGCCGAAGCCGGGCTCACTGCGCGGGACTTACTAGATCAGCGGAACCGCACGCGTTTTCAACCGGTCCTGAGCAAGCTCGTCCGGATGGCAGTGGAGCATCTCGACCAGGGCTGGCTCTACGCCATGGCAATTCCACGATATGAAACTCGCCTGCGATTGTCCTGCATGTGGCCGATTCTCTCCGCCGGCGAATCCCTAAAGCTGGTCATGCACTCGCCCGATCTCCTCAACCCCGCCGTGAAAGTCAAAATCCCCCGCAGCAAGGTCTACCAGATCATGACTCTTACCACCTCCACCGTCGCCTGCGGATATGTTGGCACCGCCTATTGGGGACGACTGAGGAAGCAGATCATTTAGCCGTTGGCACGAAGGGATTGCGTGCAGGCTCAAACTAGTTGATCTCAACTTGCCGAACAGATGCGATTCGACCCATTGCTCTTTCACTAAGATGCGTTAGGGGTGGGCTGGCTGGTCCCCCACTGCACGCGTTCAACGAGGGCCTTCTTTTCACCATTCCTCCGGTCGCGGATGGAACGGATGCACGGCCTGGCTAAGAATTTCTTTCGTGATTCTCTTACCCGTCTGGCGAGAAGAGTTTCGAGGCGACTTCGCCGAAGGAGCGAACAAGCTGAGCCGGTGAGGGGGAGAAGGAAAGCGGAAACTGAGCAAGTTTTTCTCCTAGGTCTCTCTCGGGGTGTGTCAGGGCCTTGGCGCTGACTTCCGCCGGAAGAGCGAAAGTTCGCAAGCCTGCCTTGTGGGGAGGGAAAGCTGGAACTGACCGAGTCCGCGAGGGAATTCCAGAAGGTTTCCGCCCCACAGAGCAGGCTTGCGCGCTCTGGAGGCGAGGAAGCGACAGGCCCTGCCACACCCGACCTACTTTTTTTGCGGCTCCAGCAACTTCTCCCCCTTCTTGAACACCCCAAAGATTGCCTGCGAGGGACAGGCGTCCAGGCAGAGGCGGCAGCTTTCCAGACAGCGAGAAGCATCGAACTTGTAGGGAGGAGTCGAGAGCCAGGCGCCGGTCGGACAGATCGGAACGCAGACGGCTTGATGGGTGCAACGGTCGGGATGGCGGACAAGGTGATCGCGAATGACCATCATGGGTTTGACTCCTTCAAAGAGACCCTGGGAAAAGATGTCGAACATGTTTCTATCGGGGAGGCTGTCACTCACTTCCACTCCTTTACAAGTTCTTTCAAGCGATCTTTTAATTCCGGATGCTGCTCCAGATTATTCTGAATCGCTCCAAGAATCTTATCGACCCTGGCTGACTTGAGGGCGTCCTTGTCCTTCTTGACCAATCGGTCATACTCCAAGTAGGCCGTCTGATGTGTCGGTTCGAGGAGCGCCCGTGCCATCGCTAAGGCCTCGCCCAACTCGTAGGGCTCCGGCGCCATCGCAGGCACGATGGTAAAGGTGCCATCGGTGCACACCAGCACAGCCGTTCCCTGTTTCCCCTTGAGCGGAATGACAGCCTTGATGGTTTTACCCTCCAGGATTCCCCAGCTCCCGAGTAACCCCGGAAACTGCTTCATGAAGGCCACCTTTTCCAGGTTGGCTTTCCATTTTTCTTCGACTGCCATCTCGATCCTAGTGGTGCAACGCTACGATGTGAGCGGAGGGAGTGTTTTAGGGGCCGGGTGATCGGGCATGATGAGACGGGTCACGACCTCGCCCTTGATGACATGGCGCTCCATGATTTCCGTCACATCGGCTTCGGATTTGACTTGATACCACACGCCTTCTGGATAGATCACCACACTCGGCCCTTCAGCACAATGATCGAGGCACCCTGCCTTATTTGCGCGAACGACGTTTTTCAGATCTAGCCGCTTCGCTTCCTGCTTGAAGTGGGCATGGAGCGCCTCAGATCCAAGCTTGGAACAGCTCCCACGGGGATCGTCGGGGCTCCGCTGGTTGGTGCAGACAAAGATGTGGCGGTTGTAACCAGACATGATCGATCGTAACTTAGCCAGGATTATTTATGAATGCCGGCGCGAGGCGTTCGAGACCGAAACCCGCCAGGGCTTCTCGCAAGTAAGGCCGACGCCTGCGAACGCTCAGTCCGTCGAGGAGGCCGAACGAGAAAAGCCCTGCCGGGCGAGAGGATCGGACGCCGTAGTAGGTGTTCATGAATGGTCCTGGCTTAGGCTGGAACGGTGACGGTATTGAGTCGTTCGAGTACACGTGTGACGTCGCTGCTCGCAAGTAGAGGCGAACGGTGCTGTGCTGCATCAAGCAGGGCGACAACTTCTCTCAGGCGCAACGCGGCACGCTGAAACTCATCGGGTGTCGACAGTTGAGATGTCTGTCCAGCCTCCAGCTTATCGATCTCGGCAGTGATGTCTCGGAAATCTCGCTGGAGATTTTTCTGCATCGAGCAACCGTCGCAGTACCATTTAGGGCTTTGATCGGTTGAGGGGGACAGCCGGTCGTAGGTCCGACCAAAAAAATCCTTCCCCAGTGATAACTTCATCAGTGCCCTGCCGGTGGCGCCACAGGCATTGCAAGACCCAACTACGGAATCCATAGAGCCTCCTCGGTCGATCATGCGCTGGCGAACGAGCGAATCTTACACCAGGCCTGCAAGCACTGTCCACTTCGTGGTGATGTCTTCGAGAGTCATCTCGTGCATTTTCAGAGCCATTGTATATAATTGTGTTTAACTCACGTGAAGAAGTCCAGAATGGATCGCGCCAGAAGGGAGAGGCCATGATCGTCGGGGTTCCAAAAGAAATTAAGGATCATGAGTACCGTGTCAGTGTCACTCCCGATGGAGTGCGGACGTTACGTCAGGCCGGCCATGATGTCCTGATCGAACCATCGGCCGGAATCGGTAGTGGATACTCGGATGAGGACTACCGGAACGCCGGCGCTACCTTGGCAAAATCGAAAGAGCAGCTGTTTCAACAGGCGACAATCATTGTGAAGGTCAAGGAACCGCTGCTTTCCGAATGCCGTTTCTTCCATCCGGATCAGATCCTGTTTACCTATCTGCATCTGGCTTCCTTGCCGGATCTCACGAAGGCCCTCCTGGATACCAGGATCACAGCGATCGCCTACGAGACGATCGAGGCGAGGGACGGCACGTTGCCGATGCTCAAGCCGATGAGCGAAATTGCGGGGAGAATGTCTGTACAGATCGGCGCACGCTATCTGGAAAAGACGCAAGGAGGGCGCGGGCTTCTCTTGGCCGGTGTGCCGGGCGTGGAACCGGGAAAGGTGGTGGTGCTAGGGGCTGGGGTGGTGGGAAGCGCGGCAATTCGGATTGCTGTCGGGATGGGTGCGCAGGTGACGGTAATCAATCTCGATCTTGAGCGGCTCCGGGCGCTCGATGAACTCTATCGTGGTCGAATTGTGACGCGTGCCTCCACTCAAGCGGCAATTGACGAATCAGTGATGGCCGCAGATCTTGTGATCGGGGCAGTCCTCGTTCCTGGGGCTCAAGCACCCAAGCTCGTCTCACGTGAATTGGTGGCGCGCATGAAGCCAGGAGCCGTGGTGGTGGATGTCGCGGTCGATCAAGGCGGCTG
>CAZGYZ010000248.1:0-3655 GCA_964530675.1 uncultured Nitrospira sp.
ATACAGCAGTTGCCGGCATGGGCCACTATCAGTCAGCCACCTTTGTCGGTACAGCAGGAACCGTCACCAGTCTAGCAGCCATGGCCCAGAAACTACCTGCCTACGAACCAGCAAGAATCCACAACTACAGACTGCAGCTCGACGCCATTCAAGCGCTCGAACAAACGTTACTGAGCCGCAAGAAAGCCGACCGAGCCGGCCTCCCCGGTTTGGAGAAGGGGCGCGAAGAAGTCATAGCCGCCGGTGCCATCATTCTCCGGACGGTGATGGAGACATTGGGAGTATCGACGGTGCTTGTCAGCGATTTGGGTCTGCGGGAAGGGGTGTTGATCGATCTGGCGAAGCGAATCACAGAGCGGTGAAGCCCTGGCCCTCAGTCTGGGCTGCTCAGTGGAGTCACTGGGTTATGTTAGGATAGGTGACGACTAGCACGCTGGCGGGCGCTCCTGGTAGTCCTGCGGGGAGAGATGTTGACTCAGCAGCTTGCGCAAGCGCCTGTCTTTTGTATGGCATGGGATTAGCAGGCAGTTTTTACTGGCTTTTCCGAAATGATTCGGACGTTGAATTATAGTTATGCAGCATCCGCTTTAGGGTATCGATGACTCCGGATCGGCTACTCGCTGATACTTACTCATACTTTCACGAACACGGTAGTTGGCCCTTCGTGCGCACAATCCAGGCGACTTACGGGCCAACTATTAATATTAGGGCATTGGCCGCAGAGGCTGGTCGCGACTCAATCATTTGCCAGGAAGGGGCGGACGGGCACCTTGTCCTGATGCTAGCAGCCTTGGCACGATTGCCGGAAGCACGAGGCGATCTTGAAAGGCTGGCGCGGGCAGTCGCCATCCTCGCTGACGCATTTGCTGAGCGCGGTCCAATCCCAGTGGGCATTCGAGATATCGCTGTCGCACTTGGACTTCAGGACACCGAACGGCGGCGGATCGGGGCTCTCCTTCTGCTGTCAGGCAGACTATGGTCCGCTGCGCAGGGAGCGCCAGAGAGTCCAGACTTCTCCATCACTCCTGCGGAGCAGGTCTTCTTTTTCAAGGGAATTAGTTCGTTTGTCGAATTTGAGTCGCGACGAGAGCAGATCGAGCGTGATGATCGGAGAATCGGTCAGATTCTTACCGACGAGTATCGACACACTCATGGGCAATCGGCGCTACAGGATACTAAAGACGACACGCAACAGCGATATCGGCTGGCCGACCCAGTCCTGGACGGTATTCTTCAAGTTGATCTTGCGGAGCTCTCTGTAGTACACGGGCTCGGAGCGTGGAAGTCCACCGCGGTACTGGCTGGATCCTGTCTCGAGACTCTCCTCTTCGATCTGTGTAAGCAGCGAGAGATCGAATGCCAATCGAAGTGGGGCAATAAGTGGCCAGGTCAGGTGAATGCCTCTGATCTCGCAGCATTCGCAACGGCCCGAGGGTGGATTACTCAGGACCAGGGAGGTCTTGTCACAGTGCTTCGGAGGTGGCGGAACATCGTGCATCCCCATACGGCGTCCATACAGGGCGCACCGTACAAAGAACTAGCCGATGCCCTAACCGCTGTACTGAGGCTATTGGTTGCTGATCTCTCGCGCAATGATGCGGCCTAACCAGCGCTTGTAGCTGACGGGGCCGCGCTAGCTCCGCAGCTGACGCGCGGGGCGGTAGGACGCAACAGGATATGAACTCATGAGCTACGAATCCGAAAATATTCTCGTACCAGGCACACGCATTCAGGATGTCCGTGAGTTTGTCTTGCTGTTGGGCTATGCGAAGTCCGGTGTCATGAAATCTGAGGAGTACGGACAATTCGAAGAGTATTGGTGGTTTGACGCAACCGACTACCGATCATGGTCCGGAGTCGAACTGTCAATCCACCGAGATGATATGAAAAGGGTTGTCGTTTCAACTCGAACGACGGTTTCCCGAAGCTATTTCGACCTCAATCATCAGAACAACACCATTTCGGGCATTCGAAAGCGTTTTGGGGGCGAGTTCACTACAGATGAAGGGCGCGGGAGATACTTAAAACCTCAGAGCGGCCCGCCTCCAGCTCCAGCGTCAGGGTGCTACCTTGCGTTCAATCGCTTCGGCCACAACCTTATTAAGGCCAAGATCTATCACGAAGCGCGCGACTTCCCAAACCATCCTCCCAGAAAGTGGAAAGGGATTGAATTTCTTCAAGACCTTGATCCGAGAACACTTGCCAATAACACGCTTGTGCCGTTTCTTGTCGCGGCAATGGAGGACTACTTCAAATCCACATTCATTGCTCTTCTTCGGTATTCCGCGCGGAAAGAAGCGTTCCTGAAGGGTGTTCGGCTCCAAGGCGAACAGCTTCTCGCCATATCAGATGGCAATGCCACTGTCGAAGAACAAATCTCCGAGACCTTGTCATTTCAAAGATTGTCGGCCGTCTGTCGTCACTTCGAGACCATTGACATAAAACTGGATATCGCGGGAACGCTACGAAAACCTTATCGTCGGCGATCTCGGTCCCTCCTTGAATCGCTCGAGTCTCTTGTCCTCAGCCGTCACGACTTTATTCACAGAGCGACTCTTGACCCGACCATGACTGACGTGCGGATAGACGGCCTTATCTATGACCTGGAGGAGGCCATCACTCGTGTTTACCGGCGCATTACTGAACACTATGACTGGTTTTTTGATAGGGGCTGGTCTCTCGGTCGGCAGCGCCGAAAGAAAACACTACTCCGTGATACTGCCTAGCATTTTATTCCAGCGGACCGTCAAGAAAAGCTGTCTTTTCCCCCGTTCACTAATTCGCACATTAGGCGGACGAGATTCATCAACACACCAAAAAGAGAGCCAGAGAAATAAGCGGGGACATTCTACTTTTCCGAACTGAGCAATCCCACATGGTGCATTGACTAAGCATTCAGTTCGATCATTTTTCTTCTTCTCTCCTAAGCCGGGCGACCAGACCGTCCTCCCCTGCGCATGTTCAACGAGCGCTTTCCAACTCCGCTACCTTTCAATAGGGGAGTGGCCAGGGTTGCTCTCAACTGCGCGCTTCAATAATCCCTCCAAGCTAGCTCGTTTCTCCTCTCATGGAAGGACACTCATGTTGGTCTACGTGCGGCCGTCGAACGAGGCCCTTCTCAGGGCGCGCGTTCCGGGAGCACAGGACCAACGTGGGTGTCCTTCCCATCCTTTTCATCCTGCGCGTTCTGTGAGCAAGAAGGGCACCTGGCCGCTCCCTCCCACTTTCGGAGGCCGCGCGTTGCGCGAGCACAAAGGGCCGTCTGGTTGCCCTGCCTCTTTTTTTTGAGTAACAATACTTTGAAGTCGAGGGGGCCGAACCTGGCAGGGGCGACCATCCTGGAGAGGGAAGTGCAGTTTGACTTCCCTCTCCTAACGCCATAATATTTGCTGCCTTGGTTAGGAGATGCAGTATGGACCAGGAATCACTAGCACAAATTCAACAGATCGTCGGAGCCGCCACTGAAGTCCTTCGGACAGAAATCGTCGATGCCAAACGGCACACCGGTGTTCTGACCGAAGGACTTCGACACGAACTCCAGTTGGTTGCCGAAGGGTTCCAGATGCATCTCGACCGGCGTCATACCGATGATCGAGCGTATTTGGATGCACAGTTCAGGGAAACACGTGGGCGCATTGAGCGCACTATCTATCTA
>CAZGYZ010000249.1:0-3654 GCA_964530675.1 uncultured Nitrospira sp.
AGCCTGGCCCCAGCCACCGAGATACAACCACGTTTTCGGATACAGTGGATCGCCGTTGTTCGAATCCCCATGTTCATAAATTCTAGTCGCGATGCCGCCATCCTGGAACGGAGCTTTCGCGGCAAACCGATCAAAGACGATTCGATAGCGGTCGGAGCCCTCAACAAACTCGGCGACCACCTGGCCGTTGTTCGTGAGTTCGTTCACCTGGATGTCGATGGAGCCTTGAACCGGTATCAGGTGTTTGCCGGCATAGTCGAGGTGATCCCAGGGCGCGCGATCGTTCACGCTTCCGATGAGGGTCGCCTTCTGGCCTGATAGGTAAAACTGCCCGCTGTAGTGTGGATGTTCAGTGGCTTTGAAGATGCGCGTACCTTCATCTCCTTTTGGAGCACCGAACTGGTCTGCAGCAGCAGCCGGCAACGATAGGAGCGATAGAGCCAGGAGCGATAAGTTCAGGACGCGCGTAGCCATTCTCTTTCTTCGAGTGTGCATGTGACCCTCCATTGGATGGAAACGCAGATAGCGAAACTGCTGATTGAGCGCGAGTAGAATTTCAATTCAATTTACTCCCGTCCTGATCAACCTGCCATTCGCATAGCGTGTAAATCCACATTATTTCTATACATTATGTCTTGATATGGCGACTTATGGAATGGAAAAAATGAGGCGCACCAGGTTTGACGTGTAAATGTATAATTGTTTTTGGCAAGTATACATGCTATTTATTGTCTCATTATGGGACAAGCGAACCGAGCAGAGTCTGTCGAGCATTTCCAGAATCATCTAAAAGATATTCGCGTCGCCCAGGGTCTTTCGCAGGGTGAACTTGCCGAACAATCAGGGATCACCAGGCAGGCTGTCTCAGCCATCGAATCCCATCTCTATTTGCCCACTACGGCGGTCGCGCTTCGACTGGCCGCTTCGTTGGGCTGTCATGTGGAAGATCTCTTCAGTCTTGCGGAGAAGCAGGATGTTATTGCAGGAAAACTGATCGGTCATTTCCCTCAGCGCGATGAGAAGATCTCGACTGTTCGCGTGAAGGTCGCCAGGGTAGGGACTCGTATGGTCGTGCGGCCTGTCACGGAATTGGGCGAGATGCTTTCGTATACGGTGCCGGCCGATGGCTATGCGACGGATGCGCATGGGCAGGCGTCGGGCGCCATGGTGCGAGTGAACCTGTCACGCGATCGTCAGGCGATTGAACAACAAATCTCTGTCGCTGGTTGCGATCCGGCGATCTTTCTTGCAGGTGAACACATGCGACGGCACAAGGACCAGACCTCCGTAGTTGGCTGGACGATGGGGAGTATGGCGGCGCTTCGGGCTTTACAACAGGGCGAGGTGCATGTCGCGGGTCTGCATCTTTTCGATCCGGCGACCGGGGAGTCGAACCTGCCATTCCTCCGGAGAGTATTGAAAAGTTCGAACTATGAGGTCGTCACGTTTGCGACTTGGGAAGAGGGATTGCTCGTTCGAGCTGGTAATCCCAAGTCTATCCGTGCAGTCAGCGACGTCGCCGATCCTTTAGTCACGCTCGTGAATCGGGAAGAGGGAGCCGGGGCCAGGCTGTTGCTGGATCAGCGGTTGCGCACGGCGGGAATCAATTCGGATCAGGTAAAAGGCTATGGCACAATCGTCGCTTCGCATTTCGAAGTTGCACGCGCGATTGCAAGCCGTCAGGCGGATGTCGGGGTCGGCATTCGATCTGCCGCGCAACTCTTTGAACTCGATTTCGTGCCGCTTCAAACCGCGCGCTATGACCTTGTCGTACCCAAAGCCTATCTGAAGCTCCACCCGACGTTATCCCATTTGTTCGAGATACTCGTCAGCCGCCCGTTTCGAAATGAGATTGAGGCGCTGGGCGGGTATGACACCAGCGAAACAGGAAAACTCCATGCGCTACGTGTCGGCTGACGAAAAGCTCTCCGTGATAAGCATGTTGGCCTTAGTGTTGGCGATGTTGTTTGCGACCGGTGTCGCGCTGGCCGAGGAGCAGCAGCCTGTGTCGCCTTCGTCCAGCGCGACAGCAAAAGGTTCGGATTATTCTGATGGAATTTATGGCATCAAAACGAGGGCAGACGCACAAACCGGAACAAACTGGATCGAACCCGCCGATGCAGTTCTCATCAATCAACGGAAGGAATTTGAATGGAGCCGATATTTAAAAACCGCAATGAACTTACCTGATTGGGTGGATCTGGGAATTGCAAACAGGACCCGATTTGAATCGTACGACCATCCCTGGCGAACGAGCCAGAAAGATGGAGATGGGAGCACGGATCCCTCAATCACCATCCGGTCTCGGCTGCGTGTTGGATTGGGGGGCAACGGCCCCTTGCGATTCCTCTTTGAAGGGCAGGACGCGCGGGCCTATTTGGACAGGGAGCGTGGGGATTTCAGGGATACCACGACAGTCAACGAATATGACATTTTGCAGTTACTCGGGTCATTGACCTTGGACAATGTTGGGGGGAGCGGATTGCGAACCGACTTGCACTTCGGACGCATGACGATGGACTTCGGTCGTCGTCGGCTTATCGCGCGAAACGACTTTCGAAATACCTCAAACGCGTTCGATGGAGTCCATTGGCAAGTCGGCCGGGACAAGACCTGGCGGTTAAGAGCTTTTTTTGTGGAACCGGTCGTTCGACACGAGGTGAGCCTCGACGAGCAAAACAACAAGTCCATTTTTTGGGGAACCTACTTGGAGAGCAAGCATATCCCTTGGCTCAAGGTGGATGCCTACTACTTGGGCTTGAATGACCGGCGTGTGGCCGACGTTGCCACCCATCGCACCTACTCCACCGTTGGACTTCGACTCTATAAAGACCCCAAGCAAGGCGAGATGGATTACGAACTTGAGAGTGCCTGGCAGACCGGCACCCGTGGGGGCACGGATCATTTCGCTCATTTTCAGCACCTGGATCTGGGGTATATGTTCGATGTCCCCTGGTCTCCCAGGTTCCTGGTTCACTACGACTATGCCAGCGGAGACCGCAAACCTGGCGATGGCCAGGATGAAGGGTTCGACACCTTGTTTGGAGCCAGACGATTTGAATATATGCCGACTGGATCCTTCGGCCCATTTTTCAGAACCAACCTCAGTTCCCCCGGCTGGAGGATGATCGCAACGCCGGCACAAGGCTGGACCATTCAACTCAAACAGCGATTCTGGTATTTGGCTCAGAGCGAGGATAGCTTCGGAAGTTCCGGTTTGAGAGATTCCACCGGGGGATCTGGAAACGACCTCGGACATGATCTGGAATTTCGTATCCAATGGGCTGCCACCAGCAACATAGACTTCGATGTCGGGTACGATCATTGGTTCAAGGGATCCTATTTTGATCGGCTTCCTGCCTCCGCCGATCTACCAGCCGGCGGGAACAAAGATACGGATTATTTTTATTTTCGGACGAAAGTCAGACTGTAGGGAGATTAGCCCATGATTCGAGTGATGATCGCGTTGTGTCTGTTCGTCATCATAGGCGTGAATCTTGCGGTCGCCGAGGAGATTACGATTGCAGCGGCGTCGGATTTGAATTTTGTCTTCAGAGAACTCGTCACTGAGTATGAAAAATCGACCGGCGATCGCGTGAGGCTGTCGCTTGGGTCATCGGGGAATTTTTACGCGCAAATTCAAAATGGCGCGCC
>CAZGYZ010000250.1:0-3633 GCA_964530675.1 uncultured Nitrospira sp.
AACAGATCCGGCTGCTCCGCATCTTGCAGCTCTTTATAGGCCCAGGCATAGATCGACCCTGCCTGTTTCAAGTCGTAGGTCGGGGCGACGAGACCTTTAATCTTTTTTCCTGCATGTTCTGATGGTTTGAAGTCCGGTCCTTCTTTCGACGTAAAGAATCCATCGATTTGTTTTTTCAGTTTCGTTCCGTCTGCCTCATACCCTCGCCCGGCAAAGGCTGCGCGTCGTAGCGGGCTCTGGCGATAGGTCTCCCGTGCCAGCCGGCGAGCGTCCTCAGCACGTTGCCCTTCCAAGAACAGCTTCTCATTCAGGTCGGAGACCAGCTGATCCATCTTGCTGGGGACGAGAAACTCGCCGAATCGTTTGAGATAGAGCGCTCCGATTTCCGCCAGCGAATGCTCGCCGTCGAAATGCTGAATGATGAAAAAATAGTTGAGCGGCAGCACGAGCTTTTCTTTGCTCAGCCCCGTCGGGTCCCACAAGACCATATACTGCTCCTCGCCTTCTTTGATCGGCGAGAATTGCAGGTTGCGAAGGGCAGGGTACTGTTTGGGATCGTTTGTGGTGGTGGTAGTCATCCAGCTCCTTATTGGAGCGGCCATTGTAACGAGGGAATTGCGCTTGCTGCAACCGGGAACTGGTTTGTTTGGTTCATTTGGTTTGTCTGTTAGTTTCGTTCAACCAAACAAACAAAACAAACCAAATAGACCAGACGAACCTATTCCTCTTTGGACGGTTTACTGCTAGACCGGCGAGCCATCACCACCAACATGAGGATGGTCAAACCTGCTAGCCATAGGCTCGGTCTGCCATAGGAGGGATCGGTGAACTCGATGAGGTCGGTCAATCGTCCGATCAAGAGCGACATGCGGGCCATGACGGTATAGCCAAAGGCTGCACCGAAGGCAATCATCAGAAACATGATGCCCGTGCGGGCCACGACCTTGCCTGGCCCCGTGTGCTCGACGGAGAAAAAGAAGTAGAACAGCACGGAGCTGACGCCGATCAAAATAATGATGGTGTTCAGGCTGCTGGAAGGATTCAGGAGGCTCCAGGTAAAGGTCACGCCTTCTCCCGGCACCAACGTCAGTAGCGGGCGAACAGTATCCTCGATCTGTTTCAAAATAAAGGACGAGATGGTTCGCGGGATAGCGAGCCCTGACCCGACGCCCACAATGAAGGCAAACGCGTAGCGCGAGATCCAGGCCGCTTTCGGGACATAGCGCGTGAGCATGAGCGTCCCGATGGCGACTGGAACCAACAGCGCCCACTCCCCGTTCTCGACGATCGGCCTCCAGATGAGCTGCACGACTACGGTGTCGTAGGTCTTGATGATCGTGTACCCCACCGATACGCCGACGTAGAGATTCTCCGCCAGTTTGAAGAGCGGGTTGTCTTTATAGAGAAACGTGAAGATGAAGAGGGTCAGCCCCGTCGCCACCCACGCCCCGATGATCAATTCAATCGACATATCAGTTACTCGATAGGTTAAGGCTGAGGCTAAGGCTAAGATGAGAAGAGCCCGATCTTTCGCTCAACCTTGACCTTAACCTCGACCTTCTCCTTAGCCTTGGCCTTGGACTCTCAGCTTGCGCGATGAGAAATAGAACAGATTACACATGATGACCAGCACAATGATGGCGAGATGCGTAGCCGATTGGGCATCCATACCGGCAATCGCTCGTCCTTTCTGATCCATTAAGGTTTCATATTCTGCTGCACCGCGCAGACCGCCGATCAAACCGTTGATCTGCCCGCTGCGCAACAACGGATAGAGCCCCGGCGCCATGACGCCCGTACAGCCGCCGCCGAGTTCAAACTTGTATTTGTCCTTACCGAACACGTACCAGGCTTCCACACCGGGATTGCCGGCGCCCAGGCTGACGGCATAGTTCACATCGCGCAGATTCGCAACGCCTTGCAGTACTGGTAGGCCTTTCGTAGGTTTGCCATTGTAGTCGGCTGGGAAAGCGCCATAGAGATCCTGCCCCATGTTGATGATGACAGCGGTCCCGCCGGGGCTCCAGCCGAGGAATACATAATCCTTTCCGCTCTCCTTGCCCATCTCGCGGGCAACCTGCGTGACGACCTGGTCGGCCATGCCGGTGCCGGAGACCCAGAGCGTCATCGCGATGACGCGGAGGTTCTTCCTGAAGGCATGGCGCAGCAACGAAATCGACTGGGGATGTAGCTCAGGTTTCGAGGCCGGATCGAAGTCCAGTGAGAGCAGGAACACGGACCCCTCAGGGAGTGACTCGATGTGGTCGTACACCCCGCGGACCTCTTGCGAAATCTTGATCGGCAACCCGACCGGGTAGAGCAGAGGGATAAGCGTACAGAGGCCGATCACCAGAAAGATGATCCGCCGGTCGATCTTCAGCATGCGTTCAGCGAAAGTCATTACCACAACACCTGGTAAGGGGTTAGGGGTAAGGAGTGAGGTGAAAGATTATGTGGGTGTCTCATTCTTTTTTCTTTTCTCTTCTCACCTTACCCCTTACGCCTAACCCTTTACCCCTGACCCTACCGCCTCACCCCTTACCCTTTACCCCTAACTCCTTATCCTTCACTCCTTACCGCCTCCCAGATACGACCGTTCCATACCGAAGATGATCTTGATGGAGAGCGCGACCGTGCCGAGGCTCACGCCAATGAGGATCGCACGCCGCACCGACGCATTCAGCACGTTCAAGATCCACTGAGACAGATCGCCGCTGATCGGGATCAGATATTCTCCCAGCGGAACGCGGCCCATCATGACGATCACCGCGGCAATGAGCAGCACCGCCGCCTCACGGCTCCGCGCCCGGAATGACCGATAGGCAGCCGAGGCGATGAAGAAGGCGAGAATGGCGAACATCGTCCCCTGCAGCGGAACCATCATGAAGTTATAGATCCACCCAAAGGCCGTCATGGTGCCGTCGACGGCTTCCTTGCCGTTCGACCAGAAGCCGACCGCAATGGTCCCCAACATGCTGACATAGAGCACGAAACTATAGCCCCAGCCCGCCTCTTTGCGCCGGATCTTGACGGCATGGACCTGGAACAGGCTGCTGACACCCAGCACCAACGCGAATCCCCCAATGATCTGGAGCCACTTGGTGACAGAGGTCAGCATCTGTTCCGAAGCCGGGTGCGGCACATAGTACTGCGCCGCGAACACCAGTCCGGTAATGAGTGTGATCAGGAGAGGGACTTGTCGTCGGAGAAAGATCATTTTACGTCCTTGAACAGATCCAAAAATAATTTCGGCCACTGCGCATCGAACATTACCCCGAGGGTAGCCAGTATAGTCCCGATGCCGAGCACGCCGAGGATGAGCGCCTTGCCGATGTCCTGTCCGCGCAGCGTGCCGACCTGAACCGGTTCTTTGGAGAGATAGGCGCTGGCGGCGTAGAGCTCTTCTCCGATCAAGGTGTAGTCGCAAGTCGTGACGAAGAACGGGAGCTGGTGATCGGAGTCAGTCCCGGCAATTTGGATCGCGCCGGTGCTCGCGCCCGTTTCAGTCAGTAACAGCGCTTCGGCAAAGTACGACCCCATAAAGAAATTCGCCGCCGGTTTCTTGCGCAGCATGATGCCGTCCACCGCCGCGGTATAGCTGAATTGATCCGACGTAATAAAGAAATTGGAATC
>CAZGYZ010000251.1:0-3628 GCA_964530675.1 uncultured Nitrospira sp.
TCGGCTCCATACTTTGCGATTGAATGTGAGCCTCAACTGCCGTTTCTAGGTTCATGAATACCTGCTACGTCGTCCGATCCTCTCGCCCGGCGGGGCTTTTCTCGTTCGGCCTCCTCGACGGACTGAGCGTTCGCACGCGTCGGCCTTACTTGCGAGAAGCCCCGGCGGGCTTCGGTCTCGAACGCCTCGCGACGGCATTCATGAATAATCCGGGCTAACAGGATGCTGAAAAAGTCCGCCAGCCTGAATTGTTCATTCGGTCTGTTCGGTCTGTCTGGTCTGTCTCGTTTATTTGGTTGAACCAGATAAACCAGATTACCAAATCAACTGAATAGACCAGATCGTCCAGTCTGTGTGAAGGAATTCCCTTGCTGCTGTAGGTCATGGGCTACAGCAGCGATGCCCCTGTGAAATCAAATTGATAGGGCGGTTTTGATCTCGAAGGGTGAATTCGTTTCCCTTCATAGGGACGTGCTTCATGGAGGATAGAGGGGTGCAGTACGTGGGAATACCCCCATAATAAATAGAGTCAGCTCTCCCTTCTTGTGCGGTACGATGTTTGCTTTCTTCCTTCATGAAATCACAAGACATCACCTCACCCGTTGAGACTGGAGGCCTAGTCATGGCAACGCACACTTTTGAAGCAATGCTCTCCCACTCCGTAGGGGTTTCCCAGCGAGAACAGAAAGTAGGAAATAAAGACATCGATCAAGTGGCTGTCGTGACGTCGGCTATGGTCACTCTTACGGAACGCCGACGTGAGGCCCGCATGGACTATCGGCACATGTGTCCGTATGCGATGTTCAAGGCCATAGATGGGAAGCCGGTCATTATCGAGCAAGGAGAGGCCTTCGCACTCAACCGGAGTAAGGAGGGAATCCTCCTCCTTATGGGCCAAGCCCCCCACGCGCAGCAGTTGATAGAAGTGCACGCCCCACGCTCCGGATGGGGCAGGACCGTGACTGTCTTTGAAACCCGATGGGTCAAATCCATACAGGTGGAGTCACTTGGCAATCTATACCTGGTTGGTTGTCAACGGACTTTCGGCTCCTGTCACTAGCTATCGTTCTAGCATCCCACCGCGACTGACAGTTGATCCTCCCTCTCAGAACGCACCTCCTTCTGCCGGCCACTTGCCCTTGCTGATCCGTGGGGGTAAGATCAGCCATCCCCGCTCACCTACATCGATCGGAGGTGCTATGGCTGTCCGCACCACTCCCTTAAAACCACGGGTTTCTCTCGACCGAAGCATCGAACGGATGCGGAAACAACTCACCGAATTCGCCCCGTTTCTGGGCAAAGGCAAGCCAACGTGCAGTCTGGAAGAGTTCGATCTGGAAGCCGAACGGCTGATCGAAGAACTGCTGGGGCAGACATCTGATTTGCTGCATGCCTATGAGTATGCTGAGTTGGGTGAGGCGGCAGGATTGGTCAACATGACGGACGAAGCGCCGGAAGGCACCGGCATGGATAGTCAGCGGCAAAGCCTGTTACAGCGCGGCCGCGTGTTGGAGAGCTGTGTATCGGAATTGGAAGCGCGTCGGTCTGCCGGAACGAAGAAAAGCAAGATCGTGCGAACACTCATCGGCCCACAGATAGCTGAGCATATGTCCAATGATATCCGTAACGTGTCGCAGGACGCTAGCCTACGACAGGCCGGGCAACTGATGCAGGAATGGAAGCTGGGATCTCTGCTCGTTACAAACAGCCAATCGTATGTCGGTATCATCACCGATTCGATCCTGGCCCGCGAGGTGGTGGCCAAGGGGCTGGATCCCAATACGACCGTTGTCAAAACCTGCATGCGGACACCTGTAGCAACTATCGAAGGTGATCGGCCGATTATCGATGCCGTACACATGATGAAAGAGCGGTCTACCCGGCATCTGGCCGTGACGCAAGATGGACAGATTATCGGTGTGATCTCCGTCTCCAATATTCTGCGGTACTACTCAGGTATCGCCTAGCAGTAGGTCGCGCGTCGTTCATGAGTTGTGAGCGAGAAAAGCAAGCCGTGCGCGGCAGGCGCGAATCGCGAAGATGAAACATCCGACCCGTTCCCCTTTTCTCGCAAGTCTCGTGAGTCTCGCGCGAAAAACAAGATACGTTTCTTGTTCATGGCATCTGTTCTGATTTTTAGTCATTCGCTCCTAATCAGAACGGGAGGTGAGAGATGGGTCCAACTAAGGCGATCGTGAAAGAGAACAGGCTCTATGAGGTGGTGGGGGGAAAGATGATTAAGGAAGGGTTCGCCAGCCGGCAGGAACTTGAAGATTACGTGAAGCATCATTATTTGACGTTGCCGGTGCTCGACAAGGCGGGGAACCCGTGGCTGCTTGATGGGAAACCGGTGTATTGTCTCCGTGGCACCCAATACGAAACCGTAGACGATCAAAGGATCCACCTCGCGCGTTGCCCAGATTGCGGTGGTATGGGAATCAGATCAGACGAATTTACGGTCGAATCGGATTGCATTCGTTGCACGACCTGCGGGCATGAATTCGATGCGCGACTGGAAATGATGGAAACGTAAGGGCGGTCTGGTTTATCCCTCTGCTCGCAGAGCGCATGACAAGTATTGTTTATGAGTGCAAGGCCCGACCCTGATCTTACAATTATCGTGTCACTTGATGCGGCGCATTCCATGATTGCATTGCCTATTGAAGCGTCACCGTCTCATGCCGGAGGCGATCATGGTGTTACCAGGAGGAATGATGCGCTGGGAGAGTCGCGTGTCTATGAAGAATGGGGCTATGCAGAACGTGCGTGGTATCTGGAGAAGCGTCAAGGCTTTACGGGAGTGCTCCGTGCGCTCTTGTGGCCAACCGAGGGCGTAGTCGAAGTTGGGATGTATGAATCGATCTGGGCCGAGCGGACGCAGAAGCCGCCGGTTGAGGCATTCAGGCTTCAGGTCAGTAAAGCTGGGTATCTGAGCTTGCGCTCCTATCTCCAATCAACCATTGCATCAGAAGAGCCGGTAGGCATTGTCGGTAACAGTCGGTTTTGTGTCGCCAGGTCGTCCTATCATCTATTCCACCATTGCCATCACTATACGGCGAAGGGCTTGCGTGAGGCAGGTTTGCCTATTTCGATGATGGGAGTCTTGACCCGCGGTGGTTTTGCCAGGCAGCTTCGGCGTATCATGCCCCTCTCCTAAATGTATGCAAGTCACGCTCGTCTTGCATGAGAGGTTTGCCATTGATCCAGTAAGTACAGGGTCAATGTCTGGATGCATTTACGAACATCGATTGATCTCGATGATATTGCTTTTCCCAGACAATCATTGCTTGTCCTGGTCCGTTTTACATGAGGCATGAGCTATGCATAGGTAAAGCATGTAGCCTCGGAAGTGTTATGTGCCCCGATTCTGTTGACACCTATATCAAACAGAGTTAGGATTTCATCCATCATACATACATACTGATGGCCAGTGTGGCATTCCTAAGTTGACATGATGAACACAAGCGGCTGCATAAACGTATTGAGCATTGGGGTGGTTCTGAGTTAATTCAGTAAGGAGGTAAGCGTATGGCTACAACATGGGGCGGTGCTGACCGCGGTTATGACATGTCCCTCTGGTACGATTCGAAGCCGCTCAAGATTGGCTGGTTTGCCATGTTGGCGGCGG
>CAZGYZ010000252.1:0-3622 GCA_964530675.1 uncultured Nitrospira sp.
ACGGCAAGATCCTTTGCTTTCTGCCAGACCGCAAGATCTTTAAAGCCTGCATTCCCCACCCCTAGCCTCGAGCCTCTGGCCCCTCGCCCTGCTTGAAGTGGTACCGCAGCACCCTGGTTTGCATCCACCGCACGGCAATCAGGTCATAGAGAGATTTGAATAATCGATTGCCCATGCCGTACTTGGAGACGCCGTGAATGCGCGGATAATGCCGGACCCGCACCTCCGTGACCGTGAATCCATGCATGATCGCGAGCGCGGGAAAGAATCGGTGCATGCCTTCGAAGAGGCGTAGCCGCTCCAGCACGGGCCGCCGGAATACCTTGAGCGGGCATCCAGTATCGTGGACGCCGTCGTGGGTAAAGAAGTTTCGCACGCGGTTGGCGATGCGGGACGATAATTTTTTCACCAGGCCATCTTGCCGTTCCAGCCTCCATCCACACACGAGATCGTGGGTGTCAGTATGGGGCAGAAGCTTCAAGATGTCCGCACTGTCCTGCTGGAGGTCGCCGTCGATTTGAATGATGATGTCTCCGGAAGATTGATTAAAGCCCGCGTCGAGCGCACAGGTCTTGCCGTAGTTTCGGTCGAGGTGGAATACCCGAATCTGGGGGTGCTGCCCTGCCAGACGATCCAGCTCTTCGCCGCTGCCGTCGCTGCTGCCATCGTCCACAAAAATAATTTCAAACGGTCGAGTCCGCGAGGTCGCATGTGAATCCATGACGGCCAGCAGCCCCTCAATCAGTGGAACGAGATTATCTCGCTCATCCTTGATGGGGATGATAACGGAAGCCCATGGATGGGATGGCACGGTCATGCGGGGCAGATATTCCTGACGCAGAAGGGGATCCACAGGCTCACGCGGGCATTCTACAGAATGATGGAGAGAGCGTCAAACCGCGCCGCGTGGTCGGCGCGGCGGGCGTGAATAGCGAGAGTAGCGGGACATGCGAGAAGGGCGGGACCGGCGAGAGATGCGAGACACGCGCGATCCGAAGTTCGACGTTCCGAAAACCTCGAACTTCGGACCTCGAATCCTCGCCCGGCTTGCCAGTCTTGCTCTTCTCGCTACCCTCCTGACGGCGCGGCCACTGTGAAGCGCATCGCGCCCATCAGACTCATCTCGTTGATCTGTTCTCCCACGTGAATCTCCACTTTATAACGGCCGGGCTTCCAGGCGCCGAGTGGAGGGGAGAACGTGAGATAGCCAGTGTCGTCTTCGAGCGCAATGTACATCGCATCTTGTCCGATCGAAACGGTGGGATCGAGGCCGACTACCGCTTCAGGGAAACAGCGTCCGATCACCTGGAATCCCTGATAATGCTGGTGAAGGAGGAAGACAATGAAGACCGCCGGGGTATTGGGGCGGAACCGGTCGGTCGGTTTCACCGGCACAATTTCGTGTGTACGGTGAAGGCCCAGTTGCTCGTCAAATCCTTCTGCTGTTGTAATGGTGCGGAACAGGCCTTGCGGTGGAGCATCGAAGTTGTAGGGGGTGACGTCTTGGGTGCGGTTCTGAAAATCAGGGATGGGAGCATTCTTGGTGATCGGCAGCTCCGCTGCCTGGGCCGGGGTTCCTGAAAGGCAGCAGAAGATTATGAGCAGTGTGATGAAAAGAGTAGGCACGATTGTTTTCGTACACTGGTTGATGGGAGCTGTCAAGGAGAAGAAAAAGCCGATAGTCATCAGCTATCAGCCCTCTATACACTTCCTCCCCTTTGTAAGGGGAGGGTAGGAGGGGTAGGGAATCATAAGATTGGAAGGGGTAGAGGCTCATGCCCAGAGCCACACGAGGACAGATATTTTCAGTCCATCGGCCTTCGCGTGATTCGATACATCAACGACGATATCTTGAAGAACGTGGCCGGGGTTCTGGAAGATTTGGCCGAGAGGTTGTCGTCAGGATCGACCTCCCCTCACCCCTCCTTACGAAGGAGGGGTGAAGACACTGAAAGCTGATCGCTGCAGGAAAGCCCGTTGCGGCTGTTTCCCGTCATCTGCTAAAGTTCCTCTTATTTGAAACTGAAACGAGAAGGGCAGGCCGTACCAGGATTGTGATGTTGCAGGACGCAGACGCTTTACCCCAGCTCATCGGCGACTACAAGCCGGTCGATCAGTGGCAAGTCCACATCAATAGGCTTTTCTACCGTTTCCGGGGCGATCAGGTCCGCAGTTTCTACCAAACATTTGCTTCAGCCGACTATCGGCTTGCCCATGCTCTCGCGGCGGACTATTTCGAAAAAGTCGTGAAACGAGACAAGTTACGGGGTAAAGGGGTAACGGGACAGCGGGGTAGCACAGAATCCGGTTCCACCGTTACCCCGGCTACCCCCCTACCCCCTGCGTCACCCCTCACGATCTTAGAACTCGGGCCCGGCAACGGCAATCTCGCCGCTTGCTTCTTGAGCCATCTCAAGGTTCTCGATAAAGATGGACTGGTGTATCCCCGCATTCGCTATGTGCTGGTCGATTGGGAACAAGCCGTGCTCGACGCAGCCATGGCTCATCCGGAACTCGCGTCCCACCGCAACCGGGTCGAGATACATCAAGGGACTGTTGATCGGCTCGATGCGGTCGCGGATGGCAGCGTCGATCGTATTATCTGTAACGAACTGTGGAATGATCTCTCAACGAAATTGATGTCGCGCCAGGGGGGAGACATTGAAGAGGAGTTCATGCGGCCGAACTTGAGCGAGGCCGCACATGCGAAAATTCCAGATTGGCAGGCCTTTGTCCGATCGTTCGAAACCATGGACATGGAGGCACTCAAAGGTTTTCCTCCGTTTCTCGACGACCTGGTGTGGGAGCGTGAATATCGGGCGGTCGAATGGAAAGAGGTTCCCTACCGGAAGACGATCGCGGATTTTCTCAAACGTATCGATGAGCGAGTGCTGGTTCCCGTCAATCTGGGGGCCTATGCCACGATCAAGGAAGCCAAGCGTCTGTTGGCTCCCGATGCGATTGGCTTCAGCAGTTTCGATGCAGGTACAGCGGACATGGAGGTGCTGAACGATCCGGAAAAGCCTTGTTATGGCCAGTTTGGCGGGCAACAGAGTTTTATGGTCAACTTTGCGTTGGCCGAAGCGGTCGCCAAGCAGTTGGAGGCCGGCACGATGACCATAGAAAGCCAGCGTGAGTTCGTAGGGCGCAGCTTGGGGACCAACGTCTTGACCCTCATGGATCTCATCGCCACCCATCCTTCCGCCGGTACAAAAATGGCGCCGTGGGAACAGGACCGTCTGATGCTCAAGACCCTCCATTCATTGAACGAGACCTATCGGAGCCCCTACGCACGCCATCTGGATTTCCCCATTCCATTGGAGGTGCCGCCGGAAGAGCGTGAAGCGCTTCAGGCTCTTGCGCGCACGCTCACGCCGACAGGCATTCCGGACACGGTCGCCTATCTCACAGAGGAAGAGCTGACCTTGGCCTCGAAGGACCTCGAGGACATCGGCTACGATCCGCAGTCGTTTATGATTGCCTTGACTGCACCACCGAGCCCTGTAGATTACTTTCATGCCTCCGTCCGGCCTCGCTGATCCTTCTCGCCTCTGGTCCTGAGTCTCGCCCGGACATTGGCGCGTGCAGCAGCGCTCATGAGCAAAGTATGCGGAATTCTGCT
>CAZGYZ010000253.1:0-3618 GCA_964530675.1 uncultured Nitrospira sp.
ATACTCCGGCCACACTGTGTTGGCACGGATTCCCAAACGATTTTCTGGAATAATCCGAAGTAAGTGCGCGGAGCGCTCGCGAGTGTTGTCGGCCCATGCGAAGCTGCCAGCTGCCCGAACGGCTTCGTAAATAGCAATGCGGTGCACAGTCGAAACCTTATTTTCTATCATGGCAAGAAGCAGAACTCCGTCGGACTGTTCACGGGTGCATGCTTGTTTCCAATACAGGTAGTCATGCACGACAGCCGGCAGGAGGTAAGCGCCATTTTGCTGGATAAGCGATTGCAGCACCGGTGGAATGCTAGCGAGGTCGGTAACGAAGCCACGCGGCACAGTGACGCTGTCCTTCGAGATGCCAACACGGTAGATCAGGGGCTCCTTCACGATCCAGTGCCGACCATCGGCGAACGGCCTAAAATCGACTGGATCGGGAGCAACTTGGGCACGTACCGGGCTCGCGAACTCTACGATACACACAACAACGATGGTGGTAAGTATCGGCACCTTCATAAATACGCACCTCCATTCCGTCAGCATACGACTTTGATCGAAGAAGCAGTTCTTTGAACATTCTCTTGTGCCCGCTGGGAGACAAGTCTACTGCAAAGCCCAATGCGTATCCAGTTCGCCCGGTTCAGAACTGCGCAAGCCGCTGACTGCTGCCGGTCAACTATCCGGCACCCACGCAGCATGAGCGCACGCATCACAAATGAGCACGTACCTCGTGAAACGCGAATCGTATCTCGTTACGCCTGAGGACCTTCAGCGAGATACAACGACGAAGACCGTGCGCGGGGGCGGGGCTTTTCTCTCGTGAAACGTAAAACGTGAGACGTGAAGCGCTTCGGGCTTTCAGTGAGTGCTAACTGGATATGGCAAGCGACTGACGGGGCTTGGGGTCATTCAGACAACAATAAGTCAACACTCATGCCAGACCCCACTTTGTTGTTAAAAAAACCGTCGCTTGTGAAGCGTCTCTCGTTGAGGATAAGACCGTACGGCTACCTGGCGTACAGCTGATGGAAGGAAACAGGGGTTGATAGCATCAGTCCGTCAAAAACCCAGCGCTTTTTCAAGGTCATCCTGGTCTTTCTTGAAAGTCTTCTTCCTGGATTCCTCGGCCTTCTGTTCCCGTGCTTCTGTCTCCTTCTGGACAGCAGATGCTTTGGTACTGTCTCCAGCAATGGCGTAATAGTCCGCCGCAACCAGGCCCTCGCCCTTGCTCTCATGCTGCTTGGCCAATGCGCGCGCCTTGTCGCGGACTTTCTGCGCCTTGTCCGGCTGCTGCGCGCGATCGTAATAGGACAACGCCAGTTCGAGGAAATTGCGGCCATCCTCGGCAGCCACAATATCGCCGCGCTTGGCGGCTCTGGCACGAACTTGGTCTTCACCGGCCTGTGCGTAATAGCTCCAGTCCTTCGCGAGGCCAAGCTCCGTGAGCGAATTCTTTGCGACCGACGCAAAGCTCTTCTCCTCTGCAGTCAGCACTTTTTCCACATTTTTCAAGGCGTGCGCCCGCATGGCTTTTTCTTGAGCCGCATTGTTGTGGTTTCTGAAATAGTCGATGGCGTGCGACACCGTATTAATGTCGTTCGGTTTCGATTCGACCATTTTGCGTTGCATACGACCCGCGTCCGCCTCGCTCTGTGCGCGCTCATACCACTCGAATGCCTCGTTGAGTTTCCCCTTCTTTTCCTCTTCCGCACCGACAACCTTGGCTGTACGCTTCAGCAGTGCTTCGTGCCGCTTATAGTCGGTCACACAGTCAAAGTTCGCTTTCTTCGCCGCGCCATAGGCCTCGCGTGCCTTGCCTGCCCGATCGAGCACTTCCGCCTGCTTTACCTGTGCGTCCGCAGCTGCTTGCTGCGCCAGATCAGGACAGAGCGAATCAGCCCAAGCAGCCGAACCCCAGAGTCCTATAACGACCGCTATGACACAACTCCCGATCTTGGTCGTCTTCACAGCCGCCTCCCTATCGCCCCATCATGCCCTTCATCATGTCCATACCCATGCCGCCCATATCCATCTTTTCTACACCACGCGGAAGTTCAAATAAGTCGGCGGGCTGCTTCCCAACCTTGATATTCGTCTGCTCCATCTTGAAGCGATCCTTGCTGCCCTTTTCGACTGAGATCGCATCGATCTTGGCCATGATGCCTTCCTTTGTCATCCACATGAACCCACCCATTTTACTCCCGCTACTGTGGGTCATGATGATCTTGCTTTTGTTCATGTTCACGCCGTTCAACATCTCCTGGCCGACTGGAGTTTGCTCGATCTTGTACGCAGACATGTCCGTCTTGTCCTTATCGGCAGACGGCTTCATGGCCATCTCCATATACATATGTTCTTCCGGCATCACCGTCCACGCAACCTTCTTATCGTGACGCGTAATCATGATCATGTTCTGCCCACCCTGGTTCATCTCTCGGCGTTCCTTCGTGGGAGTGTAAAATATACGACCCTTCATTGCTCCGTCTTCGGCTTCGATCACCTGGTCTGCGGAATACTCCACATTCAGCTTCTCTTCAGCCGCCGTCGCCGTGCCTGCCACGAGCAGCAAGGCGCCGACAGCCACGAGTGGCATAATCAATCTTGTCACCATGAGAATGTGCTCCTTGTGTGCTGGTTAAAAAACGAAGCCCTGTCAATAATCGTACGGCATCGTGCTACGCGTACCGAAGGGTACGTCAAGGCGCTGTAGCTGTCAATTGTACAGGAAGTACATCCCTCTATCGGCACGAAACCATGCTCAGAACCTATTGGCGACACCTCTTTGCGCCTCTGACGCTGTGGGTTCCTGGCGGAGCCTTTCACTCGCGAAAGGTGAAACGCAAATGGCGTGAATCCCGCTTTCATCATGCGACCGAGTCATGCCCAGGAAGATGTGTCCTTGCTCGCAAGGTATGGCGCCTCAATTGGCTGATGAGGTAGAGCACAATGACCAGATTCAACAGCAACACACCGACCCGAAGCATCGACACCTGTTCAAAGACCTCATAGAGTTCGAACGGAAGCAGCAGGCTCGTTGACACCACCGTCAGATACGCGGCCCAGGTGAACTCCAGCCATAGTCCAACGCCCTCCACTAACAACATCCCCGCATAGCCCAGACTAACGAGCCCCGCCAACAGCACAGTATGAGGTTGCAACGCATCCACTTTCAGTACCAGGGCATAGATGAGGCGCGAGTCGGCGCATTCAAATGCAGCGCTTCGATCAGAAGCGAGAACAGCGTGGCAATCTCAGCATGTACCAATTTGAGGAGGCCCAACCCGAGGAGAAGTAACAGCAGACCCTTCACCACCTTGAACACCGCAATCACGGCCAGGCCGGTATGGTGGGACCGTGCCGTCATCAATTCAAGAGACTATCACAAACGACTCATCCTTCTTCTCGTGAAACGTAAAACGTGAAACGTGAAACGGCCGGACTTTCAGCGAGAGACGAGGACGGACGCGGGTGGGAGGCTGACGTAGCTGAGCTTTCAGAGACAATAGCATCCAACTGGTTTCACGTACGCGTAAAGCGAGTTTGGTTTCTTGCAACGACTGCGCTAAAATGACGCCGTGAAAGTCGGCGATGTACTGGACAAGTTGCGAGAAGATGGCTGGTTCC
>CAZGYZ010000254.1:0-3602 GCA_964530675.1 uncultured Nitrospira sp.
CTATCCGCCCGATTTCCTTAGCAACGTGGGCGGATGCTACCAAGTCCACCTGCCCTTGTCAATCGAATCTCGCGCGCTTCTTGCCGTTTTCGGCCCCTGTGCATTTCGCTCATCATATTGAGTCGCGTGTCTTCATTGGTTATGTTTTTTGCTTCCGGCGCAGGCCCACTCGGGGAAAATATTTATCATGCACCCGCTTGAGACGTCCCCGTTCAATATGCGTATAGATCTGCGTCGTCGCGATATTCGCATGTCCGAGCATTACCTGAACAGATCGAAGATCCGCGCCGCCTTCGAGCAGATGCGTCGCAAACGAATGCCGGAGCATATGAGGCGAAATGACCCGTGTCATCCCTGCTCGGCGTGCACGGCATTGCAGCAGCTTCCAAAAGGCTTGCCGCGTCAACGGCCCGCCCCGCCTCGATACGAACAGATACCGTGAAGCCCGCTTTTTGAGAAGCCGTGGCCGCGCCTCTTCCACGTACTGCTGCAGCAACTGCCTGGCCCCCTCGCCCATTGGCACAAGACGCTGCTTCGCGCCCTTACCCGTGACCCGGAGGTACCCGACATCAAGATTTGCCTGCGCGATTTCGGCCATCACCAACTCCGATACGCGAAGCCCTGTCGCATAGAGCAACTCCACCATCGCGCGATCACGCAAATCTTCAGGGGTTGGGACTGGCGCCAGATCCAGTAAAGACGTGACGTCGTGCTGCGATAATGTTTTCGGCAGTCGAACGCCGCGCGATATCGGCGCCAGACCAACGGTTGGATTCTCCTCAATCATTCGCTCCCGCGTCAAAAAACGGAGCCATCCACGAATAGCCGAGAGGCAGCGTACAGAAGAGGCGCGAGACAGCCGCGCCTCGTGCAAGGAGCGGAGAAATCCCGTCAACGTCTTCTGCGATAAAGCCCCGATCGGCACAACACCGGTTCGATGCAAGTAGGAGTGGAATTTACTCAAATCGCGGCGGTAGGCTTCAACCGTATTGACGGAAAGACCACCCTCCACCCGGAGATGGCTCAAATATCGCTCAGCCAGCGGATCCAGCATCATCTGCGCGATGATAGCCAAACGCTCGCATGAACACAACGAAGGCTATCGGGGTTTACCTTGACACCCCGACAGGATTTCCGATAGTAGTCACATGCGAATGACAAAGCCCTCAGACCTCCCGCAGGATGCTGAAAAAGTCCGCCAGCGTGAGAAGGCCGTTATTGGGTTTGTTTGGTCTGTTTCGTTTGTTTGGCTGAATGAAACCAACCAAATAAACCAAATCAACCAGATAAACAAAACAAACCAGTTTGAGCATCCTGCGGCTATTTTGTCATCAACGCCAATTGGTGAGATCCCAACGGGGTTTTTATATAAACCGAGGTTTCCCGCAGCCTGCTAGGAGCTCATGGCCCGCCCGTTGATATTTTCGTCTTCACATCGCATGTACGCCCTTTCTGCACGCTTGTGCCTGTCCCTTATCATTGGCTGGAGCATCCTTGGGCCAATCACTGCGTTCGAGTTCAATTCGCCCGTCTATGCAGAAACAGGATCCGCCAGCACTGCGAGCCATCCCACGCTGAAGCAGGCGAAGCGCCTGATCGACGCAGGTCAGGCGGAAGAAGCCATCACCACACTCCGTCGCTTTCTGGCCACATCCCCGAAGCCAGAGCTGCTCGACGACACCTATCTACTTCTCGGGGCAGCCCTGCATAACGCAAAGCAATATATGGACGCCTTAAAATACTTGCAGCAACTTCAGACTGAGTTCCCCGACTCAGAGGTGACAGAGCGAGGCAAGTTGATGCAGGCCCGAGTCCACGCAGCGATGGGGAACCTCGATCTGGCCTTGCCGATATTGACGGGCCTGCGCAATCTTTCCAAAGATGACAGCACGAAACGAGAAGCCCTGCGGCTGAGCGGCGATTTCTACGCGCAAAAAAAGGACGCGACCCGTGCCATACAGGCGTGGCTCGATGAAGTGGCCTTAGGAACCGACGACCAAGCGGAAGACGTGCGAACCCGCATTCGCGATCTAGCCAGCGAAACGTCCGACAAGAAAGCCCTCGATCAAATCCGAGACACCTTTCCGCGCAGTTTTCCCGGTGATCTCGCGTCCCTCCGACTCATCGACCTCTACGTCGCCCGAGGAGAAGAACACCAGGCCATCCGGCAGATCCAGCAATTTCTCATGAATTTCCCGACCCACCCGCAGTCAGAGAAAACCTCGGAACTCCTCACCACACTCCAAGCTAAACTCAAGTCCAACCAGTTTTTCATCGCCGCGGTTCTGCCGCTCTCAGGAAAACTCGCCCCCTTTGCAGGTGAAGTTCTCAGCGGGATTCAGCTGGCGGTTGAAGCCAATAGAGACCGGACAGGAAGCGCATCGGTCGGTCTCATCGTCAAAGATTTGGAGTCGGATAACGCGTCGTTTCTGGACGATTTCTCCGAGCTGCTAAACAATGATCGCCCTCTCGCCGTAATCGGTCCCCTCCTCTCGAAAAATCTGCCGGTCATGGCTGAACTCGCCGAACGGGCTCACATCCCGTTGATCACGCCCGCGGCGACCTTCCCCAACGTCAGACGACTCGGTAACTATGTGTTCAGCACAGCGCTCACCTATCAACTGCAAGCCAAACGAATCGCGTCCTATGCGATCAAGGAGCAAGGCTTTCGCCGATTCTGCATCCTGCACCCCGACACCACCTACGGCCGCGAGTTGGCCCGGCTTTTTGCCCAGGAAGTGCGCCAACACGAAGGGGAAGTGATCGCCGTTGAATCGTACAAAGAGGGCGAAGCCGACGTGAGTGCGCAACTCAAACGCATGAAGGCAGAGGATCTCAAGCGATACGGCTTATCCGTGCCGCTCGATCAAACGAAACTGACTGGGAAATTGACAAAGCTGGACAAGAAAGTTTTCTACACACCGGGTTTCGATGCGATCTTCATTCCAGGCCGCGCAGCCGACGCCGGCATCATCACCTCCCAGCTCAATTTCCACGACATGAAAGTGCCCTTCCTCGGCACAAATGGATGGAACTCGCAGGATTTCGCCCGCACAGACGATTCGTCGATCGATGGAGCCGTGTTCGTCGACGGCTTCTTTGTGGACAGCCCCATGCCTACGGTGCAGGATTTTGTGGCCCGATATAAAAAACGTTTCCAAACCAACCCAACACTCTTTGCGATCCAGGGTTACGATGCCGCGAAATTGGTGCTCGACGCGGTTCGACAAGGCGCCTCCTCCGGCGAATCCGTCCACGACCAACTGTTGACACAGCCGGATCTCTCTTCCCTTGCGGGACCGGCGGCGTTTGGACCGGACGGAACATTGAATCGCCCGCTCTTTCTCATACAAATCAAAAAAGGCCGATTTCAACAGGTGAACTAACCCGCATTATTCATGAACACTTCTGCTACAATTACCGGTCCCGGACTCAGGCGAGACGGGCGGGAAAAGCGCGACTGGCAATGAAAGGGCTCACACGTGACGCAGGTCTCGCTCCTCACGCTTGTCGCGCGCCACTTCGCCAGTTCGCGACGAACCGTCATGAATAATGCGGGCTAGAAAGCCGACTGCATGAACTCCTTACCGCAGATCCTCTAC
>CAZGYZ010000255.1:0-3586 GCA_964530675.1 uncultured Nitrospira sp.
GTGCCTGATATCAAGTTTTCTTGTCCGACAACCGCTCCACCGGTGGTTTCGCTAATTACGCTTGAAGTCTCAATCGATCCAGTTGTGACTTCCAGTAGCCAATCTGCAGGCTCAGCGGTATGCCCTATACGGTCCTTGCTGGCGTCGGCATCGACGCCGGTGAGATTGGCTAAGGTGTCGATTGCCAGTTGCCCGGCTTCGCCCGGGCCGAAGCTCCTACCGTAGACCAGGAGTTCGGCGTCCGCCGACAGGCTCTGGCCGATCTGTTGAAACTGCTCGGCGTAACTCGTGCTGATTGAATGTTGGATCAGAAAGCTGGAGCTGAGGTGCCTCCCAGCTTCGGTGCCATCACCGATCAGATTGGCAAGATCGTTGTTCAAATGAATGGAGGAAGTATCCGCCATCGGCTCGACCCCATCGCGGGCTGGATCGAGTATGTGTGCTTCCACGCTGGGGCTGATGCCGTCAAGCAGCTGTTGGTAGTCGAGTACATTCGTGGACACAAACAGCATCTCCTGGCGGGCTGCCGATACGTCAAGCGCATCCAGGGCATCGAAGAGAGCCTGGTCAGCAGTGGCGGAAGGGTCTCCGGTTTGTGCGTCGATTGTCGCCGCGTCACCAGCCGAGAAGGAATCCTCAGCCTGGTTCTGGGCGGTTTGTTCGGTATTCACGATGCTGGCGGTGGCCACAGCAGCCCCATCGAACATGATGCGCGATTCGAGCGACAGCAATGAGCCGCCGAAGATCGACGGGGTGACAGCCGCCTCCGCGGAGGTACGACTGTCCTTTCGCGCCGGCTTGATTGCTTTTTTCTTCTGTTTACGCGGTGTGCTCATGGCATAGCGATGAATCGTTGAGCCGAAAATCACAACTAAATTTGCAAGGATGGTGCCATCTCAAGCAATAAGTTCATTTTCCTCGTTGGGAGCGCGAAACCTACTTGATGGAGACGTTCTTGTGGGGCCAAAGAGTGTACTTCAGAGCCACTTTTTGGCTGATGCTACGCATGTATTCTAGGCACCACTTTCTCGAATGAAGATGCGGGCACTCTGTTGCCACACCCGTTGGGCAAAGCTGATCCGAGGACCCTTCACGAGCACGACCCCTCGCACGGCTTGGTTCCACCGGGGTGGAGACTCGACGAAGTGCAGGGTAATGCGATAGACAGAGGTTTCCGGTTTTAACCGATTCTGGGCATCTTCTTGAACCGCTACATCTCCACCATAGAGAGATGCGAGATAGGGTACCGTGAAACTGCTTTCGTCGCTATCACGAATCTCGACCACCTGCGCCTCCAAACTCGGACGATCAGCACCCTGGGGAATGAATCGAGCCGATTGACCCTTGTGGAGATAACCGACCTCTGTCTCGGGAGCCAGCGCGTGCAACTCTTCGCCCGCCGGATCGATCACGTATGCGAGCGGCAACTCCTTGTTGATCCACTGTCCCACATGCAGCGCCTCCGCCCGATCGGTTACCACTCCTGCAATCGGCGCCGTGAGTACTAGATTCTGCTGCTGTTCCAGTAGGCCTTCGAGCTGAGAGAGACGAGCCTTCAGAGTTTCCAACGTCACCTGGTGCTGCGCAAGCTCTTGCCGGTCGATGAACTGGCGCCGGCCTCTCGATCGCTCGACCTCGATTCGCTTGCGTATTAACGCCATATCCTTTTCAAGCACCGGCGATTCCAACGTAACCAGCCTGTCCCCCACCCCCACTCGCCGCCCTTCTTTCAGCGCCAGTTCGACGATCCTCCCTGGTGCCGGCGCATAGATTGTGGCATGCGGCGTCGATTCCAACACCGCAGGGAGGCTGATGCGATCGGACCAGGGAATGAATAGCGCCGCCATCAGAAAGGCCAGACCGCCGACCGATATCCATACTCGGCCCCGTTCACGCATCGCTCCACGTAGACTCCACCAAGCCTTGAGCTCGCCCACGACCGGGAGCAGAATAAACCAGCCGATTTCGACCGCAAAGAGGATGAGCCCTAATAACTTGAAAAAGAACTCGTAGACCACGAAGGCGATGCCGAGAAACAGCATCAAGCGATAGACCCATACTCCCCAGGCAAACCAGATAAAAAATCGGCGTTGGGCAGCGGCAACCGGCTCGGGCATCGGGACATCAAGGCCGAGAAGAAGCCTCCGTAATTTCCACCGCCCGAAGGCAAAGGCTCGCTCATGCAAATTGGGAATGTCCAGCAAATCGGAAAGCACATAATACCCATCGAATCGCATGAACGGGCTGAGATTGATGGCAGCGCCTACCATCAGACTTGTCGTCGCCACGATAAACACCAGACTCCGCACTACGCCATCGTCAAGAAAGTTCCACGCAAATATCGCCAGCGCAGCCAACGCACATTCGACGACCATCCCGGCAGCGCCAATGGCGGCACGCTGGCGACGGGAAGTCAGTTTCCACGCATCGGAGGTGTCCGAATACAGCATCGGTACCATCACCATCATGGCGACACCCATGGTGGGGACGCGACAGCCATAGCGTGTCGCCGTATAGGCATGCCCCAGTTCATGAAACACCTTGACGACAACCAGACAGAGAACGTATAGCGCGAGGCCTTGCGGAGTGAAAAAATGCAGGATGGTGGCTGTGAAGGTGTCCCACTGCCGCGAAACAAGGTAGATGCCTGCCAGCCCGATAAACGCAATGATCCAAGCAGTCGTTTTCGAGAAGAGCCACTCGACGAAGGGCAGGGTCGCACGAAGAAATCGGTCCGGTCGGACCAACGGAATCTGGAAAAATAGATAGTGGTGAAAGAGCCACATCAACCACTGCGGCTTTGCGGCTTCCACTTGATCCACATAGGCCCGGTACCCGCCTTCCGGCGGATCGCGCATCAGATGGTTGGCGTACAAAAAACGGAGAAGGTCCTCGACATCCTGCTTCGTGGCTCGGCAGGTCGTGTCCGCATGGATCTGCGACAGGACAGCCTCTGCCGATCGGCCGCTCCAACGCGAAAGAATCTGGTAGGCGGCCCAGCCGATGTGAAAATATTTCCCGCGAACCGGGTCGACGACAACCCACGTCGGCGAACCGTCGGCAGACGAGGCGCCAGCGATGAGCTGGAGATCCTCCCGCAACAGCGGCAGCAGAGTCTCCGGCTTTGGGGATGGGGACTGTTTCATAGGCCAATCCAGGGCCGGATGGCGGAAATCGGACGACGGAATAAATAGGTGAATAGCGTGACCTTCTCTCCGTAGATTTTGGCGCTCCCTTGCCAACCGATGCGGAACTCCGAGGCCCCCTGCCCTAGCTGAGCCGTCACGCGGTAGGCCAGCATATTATTCGGCAAGACCTCGGCGTGGTAGCTCGCATGACTCACCGTGGCAGGAACGCTGGAAAAGGGATTGGCATTCAGGAACAGTGCTACCGACGCGCCTTCGTGCAGAACAATCGCATCCTCCACCGGCAAATCGATCCGCACCTCCAGCTGTTGGGGATTCGCCAGTTCCATAATGCGTTGGCCGACCACAACTGGCTTTCCGATCCAATCGGACTTGTCTGTGTAGAGCAAGAGCCCAGCTTGCTCGGCCTTCACCTCGACCTTTGCCAACCGTTCATGCGT
>CAZGYZ010000256.1:0-3584 GCA_964530675.1 uncultured Nitrospira sp.
GCCAAATCGCTGACCGCATACCCGAGATATCGCAGCCCCCCTTCACCTTCGTCCACATGACATAGCTTTGTCTCCCCGGCAAGGACTCCATCAAGTCCCGGGCTATACGTCGGACTCTTTGTAGCATCATCCCGTGGCATGGTCATCATCCGTCGAGTGAAATTGCCGATCCCGTTGCTCGTATTCTGCATACCGCAGCAGGTCGTAGAGTTCCTGCCTGGTATGCATCTTATCCAACAGGTCGCGCTGCGAACCGTGGTTCCTCAGTTCGAACAGCACGCGCTCGATCGCCTTCGTCGCCATCCGGAGGGCTGTGACTGGAAAGAGCACCAGACGATAGCCAAGATCTTCAAACTCACCGACGCTCAGGTAGGGAGTCTTCCCGAATTCGGTCATGTTCGCGACCAGCGGCGCTTTGCCGCCTTCCTTGGCGAGTTGCCGGGCAAACGTGCGGAATTCGTCGATAGACTCGAGGGCTTCAGGGAAAATCGCATCGGCGCCGGCATCGATATAGGCCCGTGCCCGTCGCACAGCCGCGTCCAATCCCTCAACGGCACGGGCGTCTGTCCGGGCGACAATGAAGAAATCCGGATCTCGTCGCGCGTCGCTTGCCGCGCAGATCTTACTGACCATCTCGCTCGTAGAGACCAGCCGCTTTCCCGGCAGATGTCCGCACTTCTTGGGCAGCTCTTGATCTTCGATCTGCATCCCTGCCAGGCCGGCTTGCTCGAACTCCGTCACGGCACGCATCACCGCGAGAGGGGGTCCGAAGCCCGTGTCCGCATCCACGATGGCCGGAATCGTCACGGCCTTGGTAATGGTGGCTGCATCGGACACCACCTCCGTCAGGGACAACAACCCGATATCCGGCAATCCTCGCGTGGCCGACAGACCGGCGCCTGAGACATAAAGGGCTTGGAACCCGGCGCGCTCGATCTGCATGGCCGTCAAGGCATTGAAGGCTCCGGGCAGGACGACGGTCTGCTTATCAAGCAGCTCGCGGAGACGCCGAGCTTTGGACGTGGGAAGAGGGTGCATGCTAGTCCCTACGGTTCGTCTTCAATAACGGCATCAATGCGCTGATATCTTTTAGCTGGTCGAGCTTCCAGACCACGTCGAGCACCTTTTTCATGCGCGCTCGGTCTAACTTTCCTGCTGCCAACCGGCGGAACTTGTTTTCGACATCGTGATCGGACATCCGGTTCTTGGGGTGGCCGAGGGGATAGTCTACCTGTTTGACATAGTCTTGCCCAGCTCTTGTCCTAACGGTGATGCGCGTTGGCATCGCCTCCGGATAACGCCCGGCAAATTCCGGCTGTGAAACGACGCGCACCTTCTGCATCAACGTATGCAGCGCCGGGTCGGTGAGGCGTTTGACGTCGAACGAGTGCAGCGTGACCTTCCCGTCCAGCAGGGCGACGGCCACGCAGTAGGGAAAGCTGTGATCGGCGGTTTCCCTCGTGTGAGGGCGCCACTTTTCAGGATCGCGTCCGATGATTTCAATGGCGACATCATAGCTGCCGATTTCAACGTCGGTGATGCCCACCAGTGCATCGATTCCTTCTACTTTGAGCAGATCCTCTCTGAGCGCGAGGGCTGCTTCCACTGCCGTCTGCGCGTGATACTCCACCGGGTAATGTTTGATATAGGTATCCAGGATCTTGAACGGAACTGCCTCGGACGGTCCCTTCTCACTTCCAAAGAGCGGAAGCTCGAACGATCCCGAAACGAGTTTCATGAAGCCCTTCTCGCCTTCAAAAATCGGAGAGGGGCCCGTCATTCCTCGTTGAGCCAGCATGGCCGCGAACAGGCCATTCCGCGCGGCGTTAGAGAAGGCACAGGCTTTCCACATGGAAAGGTCCCCGACACGCGTCTGCCTCAATGCGATATTCGCCACTCCAGCGAGGTTGATGGCCTGCAGTGTCTGTGCATCTGAGAGCTTCATTACCTTGGCGGCGGCGAGGGCGCTGGAAAAGGGACCGTAGGTCACGTGGTCCCAGCCGCGCGGTCGTAGCGCTGCTGCATCGCACAAACGGCACTGGACTTCATAGGCGAGGGCGATGGCCTGAATCACGCGCTTGCCGGACACACGAGAGGCCTCTCCGACCGCAAGGATGGCGGCAATGTTGTCTGAAGGGTGCGCCGGTTCCTTCGCGAGATAGGTATCGTTGAAATCGAGATAGCGGACGAGCGCGCCGTTGGCGAACGCTGCGAGATCGGGAAGGGTCCTGTGGCCGGTTCCCCACAAGGTTGCGCCATGTGGCACTTTGACAGCTTGAGCAAGCTGACGTGCGATCCGGCATGGCCGTGCGGTCAAGGCCCCAAGCGCACAGCCCAAGCTGTCTAGTATCCGCCGTTTGACTTCGTGCACCACGGCGCTGGGCAGGTCATTGTAGCACAGGGATTGGCCATACCGACTTAAGCGGTCCGCGAGCATTGGCGATTCCCTCCTGATCTCTATCGTCCCGTCACCCTGCATGTTTCACGCGGCTCGGCTGCCTTCGATACGCTCAGGTTTCGAGCTTGTCGAGGTGAGCTTGCCGAAGTCCTGACGTATCACGAACATCCGTTTCGGCCAACCTCGGTTGCCGCTTTTCGAGAAACGCCTGCACGGCTTCCTGCTTATCCGGAGTGATACACAATCGGCCGAACAATTCCGCTTCCCTGGCCAACCCTTCGGAGAGGGGAATATCGAGTCCTCCACGGATCGCGTACAGCGCCGCTTCGACAGCGGTCTTCCCGCGCGCCGCAATCAGAGCCGCGATGGATTCTGTCTCCGGCATTAATTCGTGCGGCGGTACGACTCGGCTGACCAGGCCGATTCGAAGCGCCGCCTCCGCGGACAGACTCTCGCCAGTCAGGATCATTTCCGCCGCGTTGGAAGCCCCGACCACGCGCGGCAGCCGTTGAGTGCCGCCGAAACCAGGAATGAGTCCAAGTTTGATTTCGGGCAACCCCAGCATGACCCCGATTGCCGCCACCCGAATGTGGCAGGCCAGGGCCAGCTCGAGTCCGCCGCCGACACAGGTACCGTTGATGGCGGCGATGACCGGTTTCTCCGACCGCTCGATGCGACTGAACAGCGACTGCCCACGAACAGCAAACTCCGAGCCGCCATGCACGGTCATGAGGTGAGCGAGCTCATGCATATCCGCCCCCGCACAGAAAAACCGGCCGGTACCGGTGACAACCACCACTCGGACATACTCGTCTGCCTCCACCTCGCTGAGAACCTGCTCTAGTTCCTTGAGCACGGAAAGATTGAGCACGTTGGCCGGCGGATGGTGCAACGTGATTCGGGCTATGTGGTGAGTGATCGTCAACAGTTGATGCTGCATAACATCCTCCTGGTCTTCAGGATCCAGTTCTTTTCCGTATCAGACGAGCGGACGAACCTTGTACATCGCGCAGCCGTTGATGTTCAGCAATTGCAGCGACGAGCTCCGGAATACCTTCGCCTGTCGTCGCGACGGTCCGGAGCACGATCGGACACCAGTCTCGCAAATCTCGCAACGTGGCATCCGCTCCTGCAAGATCTCCTTTGTTGACGACGACAATGTGAGCCACTTCCAACAACCCGGCTT
>CAZGYZ010000257.1:0-3577 GCA_964530675.1 uncultured Nitrospira sp.
TTTTGGAGGTGGTGAAGGGGACTGATGCTGCTGTGCAGGTGGTGATTCCTGTGACGCCGTCTAACAGCATGTTTCTGATTTCTCTCACGAAGGGGCCGAATCGAAAATTCATGACGGTCTCGGAAGACGACATCATCGATCTGCCCAACGAAGCCAGTATCCTGGCTAAGGTGACAAAAACTGTCAAAGATGCCATTGCCGCTCTTTAGGAAGGTTGAGGCCAAGGCTGAGGTTGAGGGAAATCTCGACCTTAACCTTAGCCTTGACCTGGATAGTCAATGAAACAACTCCTTCCCGGCATTTGGCAATGGTCTTGGTTCTCTGAGGAGAAGCAGATTGATTTCAACGGGCTCTTCTTGACGGTCGGGGAACACAAGATTCTGATTGACCCTCCGCCGATGACAGGCGATGCGAGTTCCGTGATTCTTCGCAATGGTCCCGTCGATTACATCATCGTGACGAATCGCGACCATGCGCGTGAAGCGGCGAGGTACCAAGGAGAGTTTCGTTGCCAGTTGCACGTGCCGGAAGCGGATGCAGCGCAGATGGATCTCAAGCCGACCAAAACGTTCAAAGATGGAGAATTGCTTACGGGTGGGATCTGGGCGATTCAGTTGAAAGACCAGAAGTCTATCGGTGAGTCGGCCTTATTCATTCAGCAGGGGAAAGGTGTGCTGATTGTCGGCGATGCCTTGATCGGGAAGCCTGCCGGCTCCGTCAGTATGCTGCCTGCTGAGAAATATGCCGATGTAGAAAAGGCCCGAGAGGGATTGTGCCGTCTCCTCAAGTACAATTTCGATAGTCTGTTGGTCGGCGACGGCGTCTCGATCCTCACGGGCGCCAAGCAGGCCGTCGAACGATTGCTCCAGCCTTCATCATGACGCTACGAAACGGACTTTCCGAAGAACTCAATCGCCAGGGCAATGTGCATTTCTCACGCGGGCTCTATACCGACGCCTACACCTGCTATGCCAAGGCGTTGGAATGCGACCGGTTGACCGGTGATCAACGGGCGCTGGCGTCTACGCTGGGAAATCTCGGAAACATTAGTGCGGTCAGCGGGCGCCGGGAGTCGGCACAGACCTACTACCAAGAGGTGTTGGAACTCCAAAAGGTTCTTGGGGATGAAAAGGGAATCGGGACGACGTTGGGTAATTTAGGGAATCTTAGAGCTGATGCGGGCGAATGGGATCGCGCCAAGGCCTATTATCTCGAAGCGTTGGATCTCATGTGCAAGACCCACGACGAGGTAGGCAAGGCGGTGCTGTTTTCGGATCTTGGTTTGGTCGCGCGGGAAACAAAAGAGTTCGAGCAGGCGATTGGATACTATGAACAGTCGCTGGCCTTGATGCGGCGATTGGGGAATGAGGGCGGCGTAGCCGACGCCTGGCGCATGATCGGCCGGACGTTTTTACTCCAGCAGCGTTACGGTGATGCCATTGCCTGTTGCCAAACCAGCCAATCCATTGCCGAACGAGCGCGCGATGAGCTGAGGACAGGCGGTGCTCGTTACGTACTGGTTCAATGTTATGAGGAGACCGGCAAGCTGTATGAGGCCGCGGAACTCCTTGAATTGGTGGTCGATATGGATCGTAAATATCAGCTGCCGAAACTTGAAGAGAATATTCAACGATTGGCGGCCCTGCGTGCCAGACTCTCGGGTCAGGATGGGGCTGCCTTGCAGCGAAAGACACATGTATGAGTGACGAAGCCTCGCCGGCCTGGACATCTCTCAGGGCCTTGCTGGCCCCTACATTCCCTCAACTGCAGGAATCGGAAATCGGTGGTGCGTTGACGATGGATCTTGGATCCGATGGCTGGCTGTTGGAACTGACGCCGGACGGTTTGCTGCTCTGTCAGTATGGCTTGGCATTGGACGATGTGATGGCGCTGCTGTCAGATGGGACGCCGGAGGATCTTGGCACCGACGAGATCGCGAAGCAAGCCAAGTACTACATCCAACCGGCCGTCGCAAAATACCGTGCGATTCTGCTGAAATCAGGTTTTTCTGAACAGACCGAGATAACCGACGACTATGTGGCCGCTCGTTTCGAACGGAACGTAGACCTGACAAACCCCACAGCCTTGCAGAACCTGATGCGCTGGTGCGTGAAGACGATCGGCGTGGCTCGGTGAGCAAGCAGATCGCCACGTTCGACGAATTTCGCGATGCGATAACGGCATACCGGTTGCCGCGAGTCCTGATCGCTGCCATTGAGCTGGATCTTTTCACGGCCATCGGGACGGATCCACGGACCATTCCTGATCTGGCTCGTGAGATGAAGATGAGCGAGCGGGGGCTGGCCATTCTCTGCCGAAATCTCGCGATGGCCGGTCTGTTGAAGAAACAGGGCGAGACCTATCGGAACAGCCGGTTGGGCGCTACGGCGTTGAACGCACAACATCCTGCCTATCGGGGAGACTATCTCCGGCTGATCACGAGCCATTGGACCGATTGGGGACGGTTGCTGGAATCGGTGAAGACAGGATTGCCGTTGGATCACGACGAGCCGGATGAGCTGGATTATCGTCGCCGGTTTACCTGGGCGATGCATCACCGAACCTTGGAGACGGCTCCGAAGATTGCGGCCCAGATCGACCTGCATGGTGCGCGGACCCTACTCGATCTTGGGGGCGGTCCCGGCACCTATGCGATGGCCTTCCTTACAAAGAATCCTGGGCTTCATGCCACGGTGTGCGACCGTCCCGCTGCCCTCGACGTGGCGAAGGAGATTGCGTCGACTCATAAGGCTGGTGCGAGACTTTCCTATCTGCCGCTGGATTTGCTGACAGAAGCTATTCCCGGTTCCTACGATGTCATCTGGTATTCAAACGTGCTCCACATCTATGCGCCGAAGGACAATCAGGCGCTGTTTCGGCGCGCGCTGGCTGCATTGAATCCCGGAGGCCGCCTGCTGATTCAAGATGCCTTTCTCCATGACCGAAAAGGTCTGTTCCCCGAAGAGGCGAGTCTCTTTGCCGTGTCGATGTTGTTGTTCACCGAGAGGGGCAATACCTATTCGGCAGCCGAGACGAGGGCCTGGTTGACGGAGGCCGGATTCGAACGGATCAAGGTCTTGCGGATGAAGAAGGGGACGGAGGACTGGGAGGACGGGATACTGGAAGCGCGGTCCCCTGGAACGAATGAAAAAAAACCCGCCCGCCGAACAGGAGCAGTAAAAAGTTCACGATCCCGCTCATCGCACTGAAGAGGAACAAGGCGCCGGTTTCGCCTTTTCCTCCCAGGATGCTCGTGACCGTGGCAAGGTCTAAGGCCAATCCTATCGTTCCATAGATGACGCAGGCCATCGCGGTCCAAGTCCACCCCATCCAGATAAGGCCTGCGAGAACTAGGGGAATTCCGATCAGGTAGGCCGCCCATCCGATTCGTCCTGTCTCTGTCGCAGCCGGAATGAGTTGAGTGGTCGTACCGCCGATGATGCAGAGCCCCGCGAGCAGGCCGATCAGTACCCAGGTGTATCGCATGGATGGGATGATACCTTTGTTCTGCTGCGCACAGCAACAGGACTAATAGGATGCTGAAAAAGCCCGTCAGCCGAACAAGGCCGTTATTTGG
>CAZGYZ010000258.1:0-3577 GCA_964530675.1 uncultured Nitrospira sp.
GCTCGGCAATCTGCAGGGCGCCGGATTGATCGCACTCCACCAAACCGATCACAAACTCCTCACCCCCGTAGCGGCCCATGATATCGGACGGACGGATGATTCCCCTGGCCGACTGCACCACGTGGAGCAGCACATGATCGCCGAACACATGCCCATGCCGGTCATTGATCTCTTTGAAGTGATCCACATCCAGAAACAACAGCGCGAACGGATGCTGGTAGCGACGGCTCCTGTGAAACTCCAAGGCCAGCGCCTCCATCAAAGCACGCCGGTTGTCCACCGGCGTGAGAAAGTCCCGCCGGGAGAGGTCTTCAAGCTGCCGATGGGCGTCGTTCAGTCGATGCAGGCTGTCTTCCAAACGCTGCATCGTCGCATGGTAATAGGTCTCCACGACAAAGACCTCATCGAGCGTGATGATCTTATTCAGCGTAAGGACCAATGAGGACAGCCTGCTCGCGTCTCCCGCATAACGAACCGCAAGCCGTTGGAGGATTAATTCGTAGAGCTTGTGGTACGCGCCCAAATACCACTTCTGCTTGAGCCCGACTCGTTCGTGCGTCAACCCGATTCGAAGCCGTCCCTCTGCATATTCTACACAGTCGGCGGATAGCCCAAGGCTGAGTAAATACTGGCGCTGCGTCCCCTTGAGTCGCTCCACGAGCGCCTGGTCTGACAGGATCCCGCGCAACTCCTCGAATTGCAGCAGGTGGCCGTAGAACTCTCCGATGATATCGTCTACATGCAACACAATTACGTCGTGGATCTCGACCAGATTCCGCCCGTCTTGTTCAGCAAATGAAAGAAACGCCAGCCTGGTCTTCAGCTCCTCCGCTGTGATCTGCAGTTGATCGCACAGATTTCTCGTCGCCTGCTCGCCCTGTTGTTCAGCCATGCAAACTTTCATGCGCACGACGCGCAAGCCTTGATTCCATGTGTCTTACGTTTCACGTTTAACGCTCCGCCGAGAATCGATACATGTCATGGCACGCCGTGCAACGGGCGGTCATGTTCGACAGCCGCTGCAGAATCTGTTGCGGCGTCTCTTTCTGGACAACCGCGTCCGCGAGGGCATCCATGTCCTTGTGGATCGACATCCCCATTTGCTTGAACGGCAGCGGCAGCTTCGCCATCAGCGCCGGATTCACGTCCTCCGCCATGCCCATTCCCGCTGAGCGGGCCGCCTGCTCCATCTGCGTTCGATCTACCTCCTGTCCCTGGCCGGCCAGGCCTGTGACCACGCCATGAACCGCCTTCAAGAGCATCCGCATCTCGCCCAGGATCAAGTCTCGTTCTGCCGACGCTAAGACAATCTCCGTCCGTCCATCTGTGCCCTCCGTCGTCCAGCCCTGCACGAAAAACCAGCCGGCAACCCCAATCGTCACAATCCACAGCCCCAACGCGATCCGGCAGAGCGTCGATCTCATCGAAGCCCGCTGCCCATGCCGCCGGCTCTTTCTGGCGCCAGCGTTCGAACATAGGCAAGCACATCCCAAATCTCATCGTCTGTGAGTGCTTCCCTCCAGGCTCCCATCGCGGTATTCTGCTTGCCGTCATGCACGCTCTTAAATAACCTCGCATCCAGCTTCCCTTGAACCGCCGGAGACGTGAGGTCGGCGACTGGAGGAGTAAACTTCATCTGCCCATCTCCCTTCCCCTCGACCCCATGACAACGGATGCAGATCGTCGAATAGATGACTCTGCCGCTCAGTACATCACGCTCCGGCTGAGACACGTTCAACTCTTTCAAGCTCGCGCCTCCGGCAAACGCCAACAGCGCAACTCCGACCAATACAGCCTTCATAGGATCGCCTCCATAGCCAATATGGCTCAAGCGTGACGGGCGAGACGGACAGGAAAAGCACGACTGTGAATCAGGTTGAAGACTGAAGTGTTTGGATCTTCGACCTCTGACCTTCGGCCTTCAGCCTGTACCCCTTCAGCCTTCGGATTACCTTGCCGCGCCCCCTGCGAGATCACTCCAAGTAGATTGAGACACCCTCACGGCTGCGAGGCTTTTCCGTCCCTCAACGTTCGCACATAGTCCAGGACATCCCAGATATCATCATCATCGGAGAGTGCACCTTTCCAGGCTCCCATTGCGGTGTTCGGTTTGCCCCCATGAATACGGCGAAATAACGTGTGAGCGAGTCGACTCTGAACGGCATCCGAGCTAAGATCCGCCGGGGGCGGAACGAGCTTAATCCCCGGCGACCCTTTCCCATCGGCTCCATGACAACGAATGCAGTGGTTCACATAGACTTCCCGTCCGTTGACCGGATCACCCAATGATGCCCAGGGAGAGAGATCCTTGAGTCCAAAGCCACTGGAACATCCAATCGAGATGATCCCCATCAAAAGGCTGAGCACGATTCCGGCGAGACGCATACTCCACTCATTCCTTTTCTAGGAGCCTGCCAGGAACATTGCGAGTGCTGTGCCATCACAATCACTCGATCGACCGTCGGAATACTGATATTTGCCAGTGAGTTAGTCTGTGAAGGGTGACAGCGTCTGACGGCGCGACCTGTAGTGGCGAAAAATTCCCCGCCGAGCATCTGGTCACTGTCGCAAGACGCCACAGCTGAGGAAGCGTCAATGGTCATTTGGCGTAATGATTCAGGTAGATAGGCTGGAGGCTTTTAGCATTCAGTATTCGGCCTAAACACCTGAGCAGCAACCATTCGTCAAACGGTTCATCCATCGACAATCAAGGCAGGGGCTGGCTCTGCTTCGGAATAGTGCCTATCGCCCTTCTTGTTCTCTCTCCATCAGCCTTGCGGCACCCGGGCAGTTTGTGTATATACGATAATGTGTTTACGTGGGACATTCAGAAGTCCATTGCCAACTTCGAGAAACATGGCGTCCCGTTCGCAGGATATTCAAAAAGGTCGTTCAGCGCGGCCGCAGCGAGAGAAGAGGCAAGGCGTACTCTGCGCCGTACGTTGAGCCTCTAAGCGACGCGAGAACAAAGCTGGCGGGCTTTTTCAACATCCTGCTTGCTTGCCGTGTATGCGGTACAGAGGGTGGAACATGAAAAAGAAAAGTTCAGGATCATCAGTGCGCGGCCAGCGAGCCGGCGGGAGCGCCAGGCCTATACCAGACTCACAGATTGATTTCTCGGACATCCCGGAGTCTACAGAGGAAGAACTCCGGCGCACGCGGCGGGTCGGCAGACCGTCTAGCGGTATGGCGAAGCAGTTGATCGCCATTCGCCTCTCACCACGGCTGCTGAGCCAGCTCCGAAAGATGGCCGCCAAGCAAGGGAAACCCTATCAGTCACTGATTCATGAGCTCTTAGAAAAGGCCGCATCCAAAGCCCCGTGACGGTCCTTCTGGTCTATCTGGTCTATCTGGTCTCTTTGGTTCTTCTGGTTGGTTTCCCGATCTGGCCAACAAGACAATCCAGATAGACCAAACCAATCAGCCTGGTCTCGCACCGGAGCCCTGGCCGCTCTCTTGCGATCGTGAAGGGCAAGAGTAAGCAACGACTTCGGCAGTTGACCATCCTACTCCGTAGGGGGTACAGTCTTTTCCAATCCGGAAATGAGTCTGAACGACGGTCGGCGAACCTGAGTAT
>CAZGYZ010000259.1:0-3574 GCA_964530675.1 uncultured Nitrospira sp.
GCTGAATGGGTGAGGGCTCCGATGGAGATGCGGTCTGGGCCGGCCGCAGCCATCGCTCGTACGTTTTTCAGGGTGATGCCTCCCGAGACTTCTATTAAGGCACGGCCACCGATGAGCTTTACCGCTTGCTTGACTCTGGCGGGAGTCATATTGTCCAGGAGAATGATGTCGGCCTTGCCATGCAGGGCGTCGTGAACTTCCGATAATGACTCCACTTCGACAATCACGGGTTTGTCTTTAGACGCGATGGCTTGCGCCATCCGGCAGGCTGTAAGGACAGCTTGCTTCTTGTTCTTCATCAGGGTCAGATGATTGTCTTTGATCAAGATGCCATCGCCGAGCGACATACGGTGGTTCGTTCCCCCGCCAAGCGACACAGCCCATTTCTGAAGAGATCTCCAGCCCGGGAGAGTCTTTCTTGTATCCATAATGTTGACTGGATAGCCATGTACGGCATGGCAGAAGCGATTGGTCAGGGTGGCGATGCCGGAGAGATGTTGGAGGAAGTTCAGGGCGACTCGCTCTGCCATCAAGATGGATCGACCATCGCCCTCGATCCGCAATAGAACATCTCCAATTTTGGCATGCGATCCATCTCGTCGGGATGGAGTCAGCTTGAGAGAGGCATCGACTGCAATGAAGGTTTGAATGGCCGCTGCCATCCCTGCAACGACGAGGGGTTGTTGGGCGATGATCTTGGCGCTGGCAGGGGTCGGTTCGGAAAAGAGCGCCGTTGTCGTGATATCGCCTTGGCCGAGGTCTTCTTCGAGCCCCTTCCGAACCGTACGCCGGATGTCGACAGCTGGCAGCGCTACCATGATTAGGCTCCCAGCATCGCGCGCAGTTGCCGCTCACTGCTGGCCAACATGGCGCGGTCACGGGAGAGTGCGTGTAAGCGGTCTCGATGGTCAGTGATCACTTCCGGCGGAGCTTTTGAGACAAAGTCTGCACTGTTCAGTTTGCCGTCGAGCCGCTGGGATTCCTTGTCGGTTTCTGCAATCTGTTTTTCGAGGCGGTCAAGCGCTTTCTTGAGATCCACGTCACCCTCGACGGACAGACCCACCGTGACGCCGCCTGTGACGAGGCGGAGTACATTCGATGTCGGCCACTGGGAGAGAGGAACGGGTGAGATCTGTCCTCGCCCGAGATGTGCGAGGTTTTGTTTAAGTGTAACGAGTGTCGCGCTTGTTGCCGGCTCCTCATGGGTCACAAGGACTCGTACCTCCTGTCCCGGTGGATAGTTGAGGAGCACGCGAGCGGTCCTGATCAGACCGATACTCTGCTCAAAAAGGCGAAAGGTTTCTTCTGCCGATGGGTCGTGCCAGTGCGTTTGAGGGGCCGGATAGGATTGGGTGACAATGGTCTCGCCCTCGTGGGGTAAGGTCTGCCAGATTTCTTCGGAAATAAAGGGCATAAAAGGATGAAGGAGCCGCAAGAATACTTCGAGCGTATCCTGAAGCGTTTGTCTGGTTGCAGAACCTTCAGGATGTAAAGGATCCTGGAGGACAGGCTTGATTAATTCCAGGTACCAATCGCAGTACTCGTGCCAGAAAAATTGGTAGAGGGCATTGGTCGCTCGATCAAACCGATAGGCTTCCAGCTCCATCGTCACAATCCGGATGGTGTCGTTCAGCCTGCTTCGTATCCATAGGCCTGGAAAGGACCGATCGTCTGGAGGTTGTGATTCCTTTATGCCGGTAAGGTGCATGTGGGCGAAGCGGGCGGCATTCCAGATCTTGTTCGCAAAATTTCTATAGCCCTCAATCCGTTCCTCCGCGAGTTTGATATCGCGCCCCGGTGAGGCCATCGATGCGAGCGTGAAGCGGAGCGCGTCGGTACCGAACTGCTCCATTACATGCAGGGGATCGATGACGTTACCTTTCGACTTGCTCATTTTCTGTCCTTCGGCATCGCGTACCAAGGCATGGATGTAGACGTCGCGGAAGGGGACATCTCCCATGAATTTCAGGCCCATCATGATCATGCGGGCAACCCAGAAGAACAGAATGTCGAGTCCGGTGACGAGCGTCGAGGTCGGGTAGTAGGTTTTCAGATCGAGAGTCTGTTCCGGCCACCCCAGCGTGGAGAAGGGCCAGAGGGCGGAAGAGAACCAGGTGTCCAACACGTCTGAGTCGCGGATGAACTTGGTCTCGTGGCAGTCTGGACAATGAGTCGGCGCTGTTCGAGCCACTAGGGGTTTTGCGCCATGCAGAATTGTGAATGCTATATGTGCCGTCGCAGGGTCACCGATTCGCATCTTTTTGACAAAGAGTCCAGCATTGCAGTTCTCGCAATACCAGGCAGGAATCTGATGTCCCCACCATATTTGCCGTGAGATACACCAATCTTTGATGTCTCGCATCCAGCCGAGATAGTTGTTGGTCCATCCTTCTGGAATAATGCGGATACGACCGTCTTCGACCGCTTCGATGGCCGGTTCAGCGAGCGGCTTGATCTTGACGAACCATTGCGGAGACAGATACGGCTCGACGACCGTCTTGCAGCGATAACATTTTCCAATCGCCATCTTGTGATCGTCGACTTTCGTAAGCCATCCACGGTCTTTCAGAACCTGCTCGATCTTCGGGCGTGCTTTCATGACGGGGAGTGTCGCGACGGCATCGATGATGATTGGTTCGACGCCAGCCGCTTGCAATCCGGCTCGATCAAGTAGCGCTTGATGATCCAAGATCGGCAGTCGCAGCAGCTTGTGGCGTTCTCCCGCTTCAAAGTCGTTGAAGTCGTGTGCAGGCGTAATCTTGACGGCTCCGGTACCAAACTCCAAGTCAACCAGAACGGGATCACCTACGATCGGTATCTCTCGCGTGGTCAGCGGCAAGCGAACCTTTTTGCCGATGAGATGGCGATAACGCGGGTCGTCGGGGTGGACTGCCACTGCCGTATCGCCTAGCATCGTTTCTGGTCTGGTTGTCGCCACGGTAAGTGTAGTGTGGGGATCGTCCGCAAGAGGGTAGCGGATATGGTAGAGCTTCCCTTTCACGTCTTCGTGTTCAACTTCGATGTCCGATAGGGCCGTCAGGCAGCGTGGGCACCAGTTGATCAGCCGCTCCCCTCGATAAATCAGTCCGTCTTCATAGAGACGCACGAAGACTTCCAGGACGGCTTTCGATAGTCCCTCATCCATCGTAAATCGCAGGCGATCCCAGTCGCAGGATTCTCCCAGTTGTTTCTGTTGACTGATGATCGTATTTCCGGATGTGGCTTTCCATTGCCAGACGCGCTTAATAAAGCCATCGCGTCCCAGGGATTCCCGGGAGGTGCCTTCGGCCATGAGCTGCTTTTCCACGATGTTTTGCGTGGCAATCCCGGCGTGATCGGTGCCGGGCAGCCAGAGCACATTGCGGCCCTGCATGCGTCGCCAGCGTATCAGAATGTCTTGGAGCGAATGATTCAGCGCATGGCCGACATGGAGTGAGCCTGTGACATTGGGTGGGGGAATCACGATGGAGTATGGCTGGCCGGGATGGCCCGGCGAGGCGTGAAAATAGCCTTGTCGAATCCAGAGGTCATACCAACGTGCTTCGACTGCCTTGGGATCGTAGGTTTTATCGAG
>CAZGYZ010000260.1:0-3574 GCA_964530675.1 uncultured Nitrospira sp.
CTTTGTGCATATCGAGGAAAATTTCGCCGCAAGTACCATCCTCATACTCACCCGTGCGTAGATAGAGCTTGTGCCCTCCGACAACAGCTTTCTGCGTGTATCCATTGCGTCTGGCCGGGAGTGGCCGGCGCTTCGCTAAGTACCGTACCAACACCCGTTCTGTGATCTTTTCCGCAATCGACAATATTTCCGACGAAGCCTCGACGATCTTGCCGCTGTCGGTTGAAGCCGATAACGGCTGACTCAACTTCGAGCCGTCGCGATACAGAGCGACGGCCTTGACCATACTCTTCCATGCAAATAAATAGGCTGATTTCACTTCTTCCAGCGTGGCATCGGCCGGCATATTGATCGTTTTGCTGATAGCGCCGCTGATGAATGGTTGTGCTGCAGACATCATACGGATATGCGCATCGACGGCAATGTACCGCTGACCGATCCGGCCACAGCGGTTGGCACAATCGAAGATCGGAAGGTGCTCGACTTTGAGAAATGGGGCCCCTTCCACCGTCATGGTACCGCAGCAGTAATCATTGGCAGCGGCAATTTCTTCCTGGGTGAATCCCAACGTTTTCAGCATGTTGAAGTTTGAATCATTTAATTGCGAGTCGGTCAATCCCAGCTTTTCCCGGCAGAAATCCTCACCCAACGCATATTTATTGAATGCAAATTGAATTTCGAACGCCTGGGCCAATCCCGATTCCATGCGTGCGAGGGTGGCATCGTCAAACCCCTTCTGCCTCAGGGTCTCATGGTTAATGAACGGCGCAGTCTGCAAGGTATGCCGTCCGACACAATAGTTCACAATGTCCTGAATCTGAGTCTCTGTATACCCCAATGTTCTGAGGGAAGCGGGTATGCTTTGGTTGATGATCTTGAAATAGCCTCCACCGGCCAATTTCTTGAATTTGACAAGCGCAAAATCCGGCTCGATGCCTGTCGTATCGCAATCCATCACGAGTCCGATCGTGCCAGTAGGAGCAATCACCGTGACCTGCGCATTGCGGTACCCATAGGCCGTTCCCAATTCGAGAGCACGGTCCCAGGCACGACGTGCAGCCATGAGCAACTCAGGAGGGCAATGCTGCGGTTGGATTCCGATCGGTGCAATCGTTAAACCTTCATATTCTTCCGGAGCGGCATTATACGAGGCGCGCCGGTGATTACGGATGACGCGCAACATCGCCTCACGGTTTTTGGCATAACCAGGGAACGGCCACAGTTCTGCCGCCATTTCAGCCGATGCGCCATAGGCCTCGCCCGTCATGATGGCGGTCAAGGCACCGCAGATGGCCAACGCTTTGGGAGAATCGTAGGGAATGCCTTGCCGCATCAGCACAGTGCCTAAGTTGGCATAGCCGAGCCCCAGCGTTCGGAACTGATAACTCTTCTCTGCAATGGAGCGGCTGGGAAACGACGCCATGAGGACGCTGATCTCCAGTACGATCGTCCAGAGGCGCACGGCATGGCGGAAATTCTCCAGCTCGAATTGGCCGTCGGTCGAAAAAAATTGGCCCAGGTTGAGCGAAGCCAAATTGCACGCCGTATCGTCGAGAAACATATATTCGGAACAGGGATTGGAGGCATTGATTCGGCCATCCTCCGGGCACGTATGCCATTCGTTGATGGTGGTGTCGTATTGGGTGCCTGGATCCGCGCAAATCCAAGCGGCCCAAGCGATCTGATCCCAGAGTTCCCGAGCCTTGATGGTCTTGGAGACTTTGCCGTCGATCCGGCGCCTGAGCTCCCAATCGCCGTCCGCCTCCAACGTTGCAAAGAAATTGTTGGGAATGCGCACGCTGTTGTTCGAGTTTTGGCCGGACACTGTTTGGTAGGCCTTGCCGTCCCAATTCGTGTCGTACTCATGAAACACAAAATGGGTAAACCCTTGCTGCGCATAGGAAAACATCCGCTGGATGTAGGCTTCTGGAACCGCATCCCGACGAGCCGCAGCCAGGGCTTCTTTGAGGATCGGATTCTGCTTGGCATCGACCTCTGTTCTCGCCTGACCGGCATCATCCACGACGTGACAAGCCTTGAGGACGGCATTGAGGCGCTGTGCGCAGATTTTTGACCCGGTGACCATCGCGGCAACTTTTTGCTCTTCCACAACCTTCCAGTTGATAAATTCTTCGATGTCGGGGTGGTCCAAATCAAGGCAGACCATTTTGGCGGCCCGTCTGGTCGTCCCGCCGGACTTAATGGCGCCTGCCGCTCGATCGCCGATGCGAAGAAAGGACATCAATCCGGACGAGCGTCCGCCGCCGGACAACGATTCGCCATCACCGCGAAGCTTGGAAAAGTTGGTCCCGGTCCCGGATCCGTATTTGAACAGGCGCGCTTCTCGCACCCAGAGATCCATGATGCCGCCCTCGCTCACCAAGTCGTCTTCAATGGATTGAATGAAGCAGGCGTGCGGTTGCGGATGTTCAAATGCGTTGGTGGCTTTGACGACTTCACGGGTCTTGGGGTCGACGTAATAATGCCCTTGTGCAGGCCCTGAGAGGCCGTAAGCGTAATGAAGCCCTGTGTTAAACCACTGGGGAGAATTGGGCGCAACCATCTGATGCGCGAGCATGTAACGAAGCTCATCATGAAAGGCATCGGTATCTTCCGGAGTCTTGAAATAGCCGAAGTTCTTCCCCCAGGAGGTCCAACAACCGGCGAGCCGTTCAAACACTTGCCGGGAATCACACTCTCCGCCAAGCTGCGGCTTGCCGTTAGTCCCGATCACTGGATTCCCCTGCTCATCTTGCTGCGGCACTCCGGCTTTCCGGAAATACTTTTGCGCGAGAATATCGATCGCGAGCTGGGACCAGGGCTCGGGAATATCGATGTTTTCCAATTTGAACACGGTCGATCCGTCGGGATTACGAATTTCCGACGAACGTTTCACGAAAGGCAGGCCTTCATAAGGACTTTGCCCGCGACGTGTAAATCGGCGTTCTATTCTCACGATTTCCCCTCCCCCAGTCTTCGTAATTGATGTGGGACCGCTTGCGACCCCAAACAGGAATAATCAGGCTTCAGTTTCACTATGATTCAGGTGCAACGAACGACTAAACTCTGATGTCTCGACGGTTGATCAACCCAGGGAGTATCTACATATAGCGATCTGGATTAATTGTCAATACCAACTGTAGTGGTTCGGCTGGGGAAACGGATGAAAACCTGTGGGTAACCAAAAATGATTGGGAAACACTAACTTCTAAGAGTTTAGACCGACTTATCCACAGTACGTTGATCGAAAAGAGGCTAATCTCGACGTCAAAATGGATGCTCAAGAATAAAAAAAACTAAAATACTTGGCGCCCGAGGGTCAAAATGGCCTCATCCACTCCCTTAACAGGGATGAACTGACTGCCGATGCCGATGACCACAACCCGAGTACCTAGCACCGTAGTTTCAAACCAGCTGAGGACTCCCCAGTTTTTACGCATGGTATGAGGCCGCACTACGCTATTGAGCAGCTCCTGACTATGCCTGCGAAAGATATTTTGGACCACCGTGCCTTCCCGTTCAGGTATGGACTGATCCGTTCGATCCATAGCCTTGGTAAGCTCGGCTTGCACGA
>CAZGYZ010000261.1:0-3548 GCA_964530675.1 uncultured Nitrospira sp.
GTCCGCCATCACTTCACCCAGATTTTCAGTAAGGTGAACGTCACCAGCCGACAACAGCTGCTCATCATGGCTCATCAGCGGGGAATGGTCGAGCTTGCCACTTCGGGTCAAGGCCAGCCTGCGTCATTCCAAGCTCACACCTAGCAGGATGCCGGAACAGTCCGCCGGCGACGTTCTCGCATCGCTCCCAAAGACCGTGAAGCGTGAAACGACTGTCAGCCTCGGAGCTGCGGCCTTGCTTGGGACAAGGCGCGTCTCGGCGCGCTAGGGTTGGGCGGGTGAGAAGTCTGGCCTTTTTGAGCATCCTGAGGTTGTTGGAGTTGTTGCTCCGTCTGTCATATTTCAACGGTGTTGTTTGCGTACATCGAGTTGTTCCGCAGCCTGCTAGAGTTCACTCTCGATAGGACTTGTATCCCATGAAGACGCATATTCAGGTTATCTTTTTCGACGCAGCTGAGACGTTGTTTCATATCAATGGCTCGGTGGAGGACATCTATCTGTCGCATGCGGTTCAACACGGGTTTCGGCAGACTTCCGACTCCCAGGCATCGATCGCGCAAGCCTTTCGTCGCGCTTTCCACGACGCATCGCCTCCGGTCTTTGCCGCAACCGATCCTGTTGAGCTCAAACAATGCGAACGACTGTGGTGGTTCGACATCGTACACAACGTATTTTATCGAGTCGGAATGTTCGAGCGGTTCGATGAATTCTTCGAGCAAGTCTTTCAGGTGTTTGAAGATCCTGGCTCCTGGGCCTTATTTCCTGAAACCCACGCCGTGCTGGTCAAGTTGCGTGAAGAGGGGTTCGAGCTGGGGATCGTGTCCAACTTCGATTCCCGGCTCTTTCCTGTCATGCGGGGGCTCGGCATTGACCGGCTCTTTGATACCGTGACCATTGCAAGTCTTGCGAGGGCCGCGAAGCCGGCGTCAAAGATTTTTGAGATCGCCCTTGAGAAACACGCAGCCGATCCTGACGAAGCGATGCATGTAGGAGACAGCCTCAGGGATGATATGGAGGGTGCCACCAAAGCTGGACTGACCGGTGTGTTGCTGGATCGGGCAGGACGCCATCATGCGACTGGCGGGCATGTGATTCGGACATTAGAGGAACTTCTTCCGCTAGTAAAAACAGTGAAACGTGAGAGGTGAAAGGTAAAACGTATCACGAAGATCACCGCACTTCCCACGTACTACATTTCACGTTTCACGTTTTACCTTTCACGGGTGTCAAGCTCTCGCGTGCCAGGATAGTTTTTCCGCAGCCTGCTGGTGATGGCGTCAAAGAAGTAGCGGAACCAGATCTTTTGCGCGGCCTTGCAGTGAGAGGTCAACCAGGTCCGACTGTGGGGTGCTGTCGAGATTGATCTCAATGACCAGCGCCCCGACCTCCTTCGCGACCGACGCAAATCCCGCTGCTGGATAGACGACTCCTGATGTGCCGATCACTAAGAGGAGGTCGCAGTTTCGTAGAGCCTGATCGCAGCGGCGAAGGTCTTCTTCCCAGAGCGATTCCCCAAACCAGACGATATGGGGCCGGAGCAGGGCCTGGCACAACCGGCACGTCGGCAGGATAGGAAGAGGGATCTCCCGATTTTCCGAGATGACGCCGCAATCCGTACAGCGAACCTTCCAGATGTTGCCGTGAATTTCAGAAAGGCGTTGCGAGCCGGCGGCCCGGTGCAAGCCATCTACGTTCTGGGTGATGAGCCAGAACTGCTTCTCCCGCCTTTCCAGTTTGACGAGAGCTTCGTGGGCAGGATTCGGCTGTTTCATCGCAATCAATTCACGCCGCCAGTTATACCATTCCCAGACTAATCGCGGATCTCGCTCAAAGGCTTCAGGGGTGGCGAGATCCTCCGCGCGAAAGTTTCTCCACAAACCTTCCGCACCGCGAAAGGTCGGCACGCCGCTGTCGGCGGAAATGCCGGCGCCTGTAAGGACGGTCACATTTTTAGCGGACGCGAGGTGTGTGCGGGCAAGGAGGATCTGATCGTCGGTGGGCATTGTTGCTTCAGGTGTGTAGGCTGAAGGCTGAAGGTTGAGAAGGTATCTGGCAAAGCATGAACTAATCCATTGAACGTCTTTGGTCTCTGCCCCTTAAAAGCCTTCAGCCTATCAACCTGGGTTACTTCATCAACCTGGGTTGATTCTAGCGCATTTCGGGCCGACGAATCAGCGTGGTATAGTACCCATCCGTTTTATATGTGAGGGACATCATGAAACAGATTCTCATAGTAGGCGCCGGATCGGTCGGTGGATTCTTCGGCGCGCATTTAGCGAAAGCGAATCTCCCTGTGTCTTTCCTGTTGCGGCCCAAGACACTTGCAGCCGTAAAGCAGAATGGCCTCACGATTCGCAGTGCCAACGGTTTTTTCACCGTACATCCACCAGCCGCATCCGATCCGCGAGATCTTCCGAAGCCGGACCTGATTATTCTCTCCGTCAAAGCCTACGATCTGGATGAGGTGATAAACCAAATCGAGCCGGTCCTGACCGATAAGACTGTCATATTGACCCTACAGAATGGGGTCGATACCGAAGACCGTATCCTGGCGCGCATTCAACGGGATTGTGTCGTCGGTGGTATCGCCTATATCTATACCAAGATTGCGGCACCCGGCGTCATCGACCATTATAAGAAGGGGGCTGTGGCGATCGGGGAGCTGATGGGGCATCAAAGCGCTCGCCTGCTGGCCATCGCGGATCTGTTCAAGCAGGCAGGGATTCCTTGCCAGCTGACCGACGATATCCGGCGCAGCAAGTGGGAGAAGATGTGTTGGAATTGCGTTTTCAATCCCTTGACCGTGATGATCGACGACAAAGTGGCCAAGGCGCTCGATCATCCTGAGATGCTGGGAGTGATCCACCAGATCGTGGGTGAAATCCTGGCGGTGGCGGCCAGTGCAAAAGTGCCGTTGGCCCCGGATATGGCAGAGAAGGTGGTCCGCTGGACACAAGAGATTCGAGATATCCATACTTCGATGTATGACGATTGGAAAGCCGGCCGTCCTACCGAGATCGACTCTTTGAATGGGTATGTCGCGAAACTCGGGCGACAATTCGGCATTCCGACACCGCTGAACGACATGTTGACGGCGGTGATCAAGACCATCACTGAGCGGGATCGAACGGGGCCAGGTATCCTGCGGATCGACGGGGCGGTGGTCCAACCTGTCTCGCTCGATCGTTCCGCGATTGCATCGTTGCAGGCAGAACATCAGATCGATATTTCGACGGTGATGCCAGGCATGATGGGAAAAGGGATTCGAGTGAAGGGGCTACTCGATATTCCGGCGCTGGCTATCGGGGCAGATCATGTGACGGTGCATTCGGTAGACGGAAAATATTCAGTCTGCCTCACGCTGCAACAGGCGAGAGAGCACGGGGTTCTCCTGTATGAAGTCGATGGAGCATCGTTGCCCGATGCGAAAGGCGGTCCATTTCGGTTAGTGACACCCGGTCTCGGAGATCTGTGCGCCAACGTGAAGGGGGTTGCGAGAATCGAGGTGACCATCGGAGCGGGAGTAGACACGCGGCCAACGAATTGCT
>CAZGYZ010000262.1:0-3514 GCA_964530675.1 uncultured Nitrospira sp.
CTTTTTCCTCCCCGCCCTGCCGGGCGGGGCATCCAAAGGCGATTTTTCGTGAAGCGTATCTCGTGAAGCGTCGTTCGTGGTGATTGGGAGAAAGTATCCTCGCGAATCCCGTTGCGCTTCACGCTTCACGAGCGACGAACGACGTCACTTATTGACTGAGACATTTTCCGCATACTTGACGATCTCGACCGGCTGGAAGACCGGATCTTGGGAGCCCTTGGAGGACTCGGCTTCGACACGCTGTAGGAATGGGGCAGTGCCTGTAATGGGCGCGTAGTTGAGGGTCACCTCAACATCGAACGTCTTGGTGTCTTTCGGCGTGGGGAACGTAAAGGTCTCGATGCGCATTTCTTCCGGTTTCAAAACCGTATCTTCAAGAACCTTGACCGCTTCAAAGTCGAAGCTCGTCTTCTGGCCCTTGGCATCCTGATAGACTCGGCCATAGACCCGCCTGTCGGTAAAGACGGTCTTCAAATTCTTCCCTTTGATGTCCAGATCCAACACCACGCTTGCCCAGGCCGGATGGGTGGCCGGAAGATTGTGCGGGACAAGACTTTGCACCTTCACCATAACCGTGGTGTTTTCGCCCTCGATTTTCGTTTTAACGTCCAGCTTGGCCGCTTCCTGGCGGAGCTTGCCAATACGACCAGGGAAAGTATGGTTCGCCACCTTGCGTTTCTTCTCCCCATTCGCCGATTCTCCCACCTGCTCCGGCATGTGGCAGGTCTGGCACTCTTTGCCTGACTTCACCGCCTTGCTCTGATCCCAGTTGCCCAGCAGGTCGTTGGCCTTGCCTAAGCCGACAGCCGAAGTGACCGACTGGTGGCAATTGAGGCAAAGATCGGACTTTTGAAACAGACCCAGCTCCATCGATTGATGCGCCCGGTTCTGAACAGAGTCTTTATAGGGGCCATAGACTGTCTTGCTCTCAAGCTCGTATTTGGGCTCCGGCGGTTGTTTGGTTCGATCAACCTGCTTTATCAAATGGCATTGCGCGCAAGCTACCCCATCCAGCGACGGGTCACCAGCCTTGGCCTGATTGATAAAGAGTTGGACTTGATTGGAGAATTCTCGCACGTGCGGCGCATGGCAGCGAAAACACATGGCTTTATCTTTCCCTGCCGGAGAAGCTAAGAACGCGTCGAGCGAGGCACGAAAGGCCGGGGAATGGATCGAGCGCGAGAGCGGAGAGGTATCCCACTCCTCAAACACACGCTCATGGCAGCGTTTGCACTTGCTGGAAGTCGGAAAAGCCTGCTCGATAGTGCTCTGCGACAGCGCTACTTCTTCTGCAAAGGTGCCTCGGTCGAACCAGGGAGCGAGACACAACGCCACCACGGCAATCACTACACCAACTCCAGACTCCACACAGTTCGAATTTCGCACTATCATCCTATTCTTCTGCTTCAAGAGCACCAAGCAGGGCGCTCAAAAGTCTGTCCATCATGCAAAGACCGTTATTTGGTTAAACCAAACAAACCAGATAGACCAGACCAGACAAACCGAGCGATTAGAGTGATTTGACCCGGTACGTCAGCAGCCGCGGCTGCGTATACTCATCGAAAATCATGTTCGCATTCTCCCGCTCTTTGTCGGTCGCCAAGGTAGCGAGATACTTATCCTTGAGCGCCGGTTCGGGCATCGGAATCAACGCATAGTTCAACACCGCTTCAATTGATGCAGCAGTCGATCCGGGCGGGATCGCAAGGGAGAACGGAACTTTCCGCGTATGGCCTCCCTTGATGAAGGAATCGGGAATCGGGCCCCGGAGAATTTTGTCGTAGGGCAAACCGAACTGCTTGGTTTCTTCCTTTAGTATCCTGCCCTGCGCATCCTTGGCGGTCAGGATCAGGTAGAATTGTTTGAGCACCGGGTCACCGCCTGGAAAGCTGTGAGGGAGGCTGCCAATCCTCACCAGCGCCGTCCCCTCCACCGCAGAAGCAGACTTGGCAGTCTCAAGATCCACGCGGGGCATCCATTCGGCCTGTACGTTGCGATTCTTGATAAGGGAGCCGGGAACCACCACACCGCGAAACCAGTGCCGGCCAATTGCGCGGGTCATGGCGCCGCGCTTCGAAATGGAACTACCGGTCGAGGGTTCCATATGGCAGTCTTGGCAAATCGTCCCCTGCAAGATCTCACCGGCTAGATCTTTCTGCATCACATCTTTCACTTTATCGAAATGGCAGGAGGCGCAATAGTTCGAACCACGGAACAGTTCAGATTGCGTGGCAGGGTGAACGAGGTTTTCCTCCGGGTTCGCATAGGGCCCATAGATCATCTTGCCGGGCTCGATCTTGAACGAAGGCGGAGAGTCGGCGGTCTGCTCCATCTGCTTAATCAAATGGCAAGAGGCGCAGCCAATGCCTTCCACTTGCGGCTTGCCGGACAATACCTGGGTGACAATCTTGTCGACATGTTGCGGGAACACGGTGGTCGACGGTGCATGACAGGAGAGGCAACGGCGGCGCTCATCGGCCGTCGGATTGGTCTGCAGCCAGACGCCTAATACCGTCCGAAAGACCGGTGACTCCAGTGACGTACCATGCATGAGCGCCGCGTCAACCCGACCGAAAGTTTTGAGGTCCGGCGTCTGTTCTCGCGCGCCTTTCCACTCTTCATAGTGCCGATCATGGCATTGCTTGCAGTCTTCCGATCGAACGAAGATCTTTTCAATTTCTGCCACCCAGTCGGCCTGAGCCTCTGCCTTCTGCGCAATGGCAAGACCATGATACAGGCTGATGCTCCCTACAAAAAGCAGGAAGAAGAGACCTGCGGCAATGTACTGCGCATACCTGCTGCGTCGTAACATCTTCAATCCCGCTTACAGCCGACGAAATGGAAATTTACTCCCCACCCGACCGGATCGCCTGGATCGGCCGGCTCATAGGTGCCGACGGTAAAGTTACAGGCTTTCATCCCCCGCTTGATCGCTCTCCCGAAATCGATCATGTTTCTGATCTCGGTTTTGTCGATTTCCTTGATGATGGATCGGACCTTGATCCCGGCATTGTCGGCGCGCGAGCTCCCGATCACTTCGAACACCGCGACGCCCTGCGCCCGTTCAAGCTTCAACTCTTTTTTGATACCCTCGTCTACGTCTCCGACAATCACACCGAACTCTTCACCCAACCGCGCTGCTTCATCCACGGTCATCGGCTCGCGATCTGCCGCGCTGACCAACGCCGGCGTAAGACCCGGCAAGGCTCCCAGGCAGAGGCACACACACAAGAAAAAGGCCCTTCCTCTCCGAAGGGCCTTTGTGTGAGCACTGACTGAACCGATTCGAACATCCTCCAACGTTCACGCCTCTCATCGTACTGACATCTCAATACCAAACTCAGTAGTCTGCGCGAAACTACGTATCCGTGGCATGACAGAAAAACACTCCCCCAGGATGCTCAAAAAGTTCTTTCAGCAAGGCCGCAGCGAACCCTTACTTTATAAGGGGTGACTGGAATGATCCCAACTGCGCGCGTCCAACGAGGGCTTTCTCAAGCCGCGCGTTGCGCGA
>CAZGYZ010000263.1:0-3514 GCA_964530675.1 uncultured Nitrospira sp.
CACTCAGCACTCAGATCTCAGCACTTCCCCTGACTAGTCATCTTCAGGATTCACAGTATGGAGGCCCACTGAAAGACAGGCCGTCAGCAATTGCGCATCAGCGCTGACGACGGTCAGCCGCAAGGGCTTAAGCTCCAACGCCAGTGCCAAATGCAATACTTGTGGTGTTCGGAGCGCAGGATACTCCAACGCGAGTTCTTTCGTCGCTAAGTACGTCTGCATCGTCGGGGCAATGAACTGGTAGAGTCCTTCCTGCGATTCGCGCTCGAACTTATGAATCACCGAGTAACAATCGTCCCGGGTGATCTCCCCAGCGTGGGCTCGATTGGCGAAAGCCGTATAAAAATCGATGACAGACCATGTCGGCAGAATCGCCACTTTACTCCGCTTTACCATGAGCCGGTTGATGATACGCGTGCCGCGCTCCATGCTATACCGCTTCACCAGTGCTGTTGAGTCGAAATAGTAGTATGGCATGCGATTACACTCTTCCCTTCAGAATGATGGCGGCCAACGGGCCTGACATTTTTGAGAGCCGATCCTGGAGTTCATCCAACGCCAGCTCGTCATACCCTTCCTTACGAAACTTGTCGGCCAAGTTGCCTTGATTGAACGACGCCGTGTCGTTCTTGAGCCGATCACCCAGCCGGCGTTTTGCCAAACGACTGGGAACCCGTTGTTTCGTGACCGTCAACCCGCGACCTCGGCTGCGTGGTGCGCGAGCGGATGTTCGAACTGCTTCCGACTTCGATTTGCTCATACCCTCCCTCTCTCTCTGAATTAGTGGGGTGCTGACCCCGGCGTAGATGCCAGTCCATCCCGCGGACATCCCGCAGGCTGACTCGCCTGTGCCGGCAGTTCCGACTCTCCGTACACATGCGCCGCAATGGCCTTCGCCACATCGGCAGAAAACTCTTGCTGCATGACACGCACAACTTTGGCTGTCGCCTCACGATCCGACAGATGGCCTTCCTTTCCACCCTTCGACAGAGCGCCGACCACCCGTTGGCTGGTCAAATCCACGACTTCGAAATCGCTGCACCATCGCACGAACTTGAACTGCGGATCACGCACGTCGATCGGCCACACCCGCACTACTCCCCGCACGAGCAACTCCGGGGCTGGGCCGCCGGAATCGCCGTTCACTGAACGGTCCCCTCTCCATGGCCGACTCGTAACTTGCAGCCCTTCCTTCAGCAATCCCTCCGTCAGGGCCCGTTGCGCCGGCTCAGTCTGATCGCCGGTCACCACAACCGCCAGCACCAGATTCGTCGCAAGAAACTGTTCCAGTTCCTGTGTGAGTTCGCTTACGCGGTAAGCTGCGGCAGTACCCTGCCCGCTCGGTCGAATCACGCGAAGATCGGCATTATAGGTTTCCCGCAGCACAAGATTTCTGACAGCCCGTCTCAGGGCTCTGGCTCGTGCCAGCTTATCGGAAGGCCGCTGAGCCTCCTCCACATCGTTTCCGATCGATCGGTCCAGCTCGGTAATCCGTTCCATGAACGATGTCTCTGCTTGAGGCCGATGCATTCCCGCCAAGGCATAGTGGAGCCCTTTGTGCATATCGGCCCACCGATCGACAATCCGGACATTCTCCAACACCTTGTCGGTCGATACACGGGTCAGATTATCGAGCGTCAAACGCCGTTCAGCACTGCTGTGTCCTCGCTGCTCGATCACCAGATACGACTCCCAGTCTTTCGCCTGCGCACTGACCTCGGCTTTGAAAATTCTTGCCACCGCTGCATAGGCGCGATCCTCCGCTGCCGCACGGCTCTCCGCCTGTCCCACGCCGACGAGATATTGACCTGACGGATAGGCATCACTCACCCCATCGATCCAGTCTGGTTTCGATTGTCCTCCAAACCATGCGCAGCCGGATAGCACAACTAACGCCATCAACATCGCCCCGATCCGGCGCACGAATCTCGATCCGTCTATCATGGCATCACCCGTTGAAGCAGCAGAGCGGTTTCACCAGGCCCGATGGACAGGGTCCGCATGGCTTCAGAAGTCAAGGGATCATGAGACCCGCCGCCCAACTGGCTCTGCACCTGGTAACGCCCTGGGGGAACCCAGACCCGAGCAAGATGGATTTCATCGGGCAACGTCTGCCAGCTCCGCTTATCGGCCTCTTCCGATGCCACTGCCAGTCCTTTCGCCAGCAACCCCACCAGAAGACCGACCCACGGCCCTGCATCTTTCCCCGCTGCCTGCTGAGCCCCTCTCATCGCTCCCTCAGCCAGAGCGAACTTTGTGGCGGCACGAGCGAGAGCCTTGACGGTAATTCCAGCCATGCGCTCCGAGAGCGCCTTATCAGCTAAGGCCGTCACGTTATGCACCAGCTCCGTGTTCACCGTCACCCCTGTGCCGTTGTCGGGGATGAGACTCACCCTATCGACAGGCACCTGCGTCTTCTGTGGAGCGAGCCGCGGCAACGCCACGCGAACGACACGCCCGTTAAGTCCGTACAAGACCGTGTCCACTCCCCGATTGGATTGCCGATTCGCCTGCGACAACCCGCGATTGAGAAGCACCAACTGGAGTGCGTCGAGACTAACCGGCAGGTCAAGAAACTGATCCTCCTTGCGTGGCGCATGCCCATTATAGCTGATCACAACAACTTGAGCGAGCTGTTGCAACGACTGACTCGTCTCCCACTTCGTATCGGGAAACAGACGCCGGTACTCGGCCAGTTCTTGTGTGAAATGCAGTGCCTCAGCCGTTCGTAACAAATCCTCACGCAACTGGGACGGAACGGCCGTGTACGACCAAGCGCGGGTGGCATCAAAGGTCTCATAGGCCTTCCGATAGGCGATGAACGCATTATTCACATCGCCGGTGCTTTCATAGAGGATGCCGCTCAGATAACGTGCAAAACCGTCCTCCCGATAGGCCCCCTTCTCCTGGGTTCGATCCGACAGGACATTGAGCCGGTGGTCGATACGCCGAGCCTCCACCAGTGCATCCTGCCACTGATCCAGCGCCGTATAATTGAGCGCCTTCAGTACATTGACCAACACCTGTTCGTACGGATCGCCCTCATAGGCCAGCGCCGTATCGTTCGTCATGAACGCGAGCGCTTCTGTTCGAATCTTTCGCGTATAGAGACGATCCAATTCCTCCTCAGCCTGCTCCAATACGGCGTTGCTCTGCTGATAATCGCCGGCGAGTTGAAGGAGCATCCCTCGATCCATCCCATAGAGTACACGGCTTTTTTCGCCGTACTCCTTTTCAGTCCGCTGGACGATGGCGTCGGCACCTTTGGGATCGTTGGCACGCAGGCTTGTGTCGATGAGGAGATATCTGTTGACCGAGGGGCCGCAACCGGCAAGCAGCACGAACGCCAGCGCCGCAACAAGAGCCTGGGCGGAAATAACAATGCCCCACCGTGCCGGAAGACAGGCGGCGGGGCATGAGGCAAGAGGGCTCAACGGAGGTTGCAGAGCCTAAAAGATTGAACGTTTCTTTTCGACGACTTTCTTAATCTTCTTCTGGCCGTACCAGACCTTGG
>CAZGYZ010000264.1:0-3488 GCA_964530675.1 uncultured Nitrospira sp.
ATAATAGACCACCACATTACGCGAAGCATGGCTGATGAGCTCTCCCGGTTCCCCCTTGTGCAGTGATTCATTCAAGATGTCGGCTGCAACTAAAAATGTATTCCGGAATAACAGAGGCAATCCGTTTGGTTGATCATATTTCTGCCAATTGCTCAACGTTTGACGAAGCACGCGATTGCCCATGGAATGAGCGAGGACATTGATTCTTTTCAGGCAAGGGTCGTCCTCAGGGTTGTACTCCGCCGAATTTCTCCACTCCATGAACTTCTGGAACATTCTGGCAAACGCAAAGGCGCTTTGATCCGCTGACTTTTGATCGTCCCAATAGTCTTTCACCACGCCAAGATCGTTATCACATGGCCAGATGATCGGAATCACTAATACCTCGCCGTCCTTCTTCTTGTTGCAGAGCGCCTGGAACTCCTGGACATTGAGAAAGACATCTTCCGGAAGATTTGAGAAGCCATGAATATAGATCAGGATCTGATTATATTTTGACTCCTTAATGGCGGACAGGAGGTTTTTGCTGCCGATTTCTTCGTGCACATCTTTCTTAATTCTGCGGCAGCAGAAAAATCCACGGCTTGAGGAATTATTCTCAAGGTCAAAAACAAACTTTTCGTTTAAGTCTGGCTCTGTATTGATGGTGGGTTGTCTGCTCGTAATAAATAGCATTAGATTCCTCCTCAAGCTGTACAGAGTTGAAAGATTTAGAGTCCAATCTCATGGGTAGGCCGAAAACGTCGCTTGCGCCATGCAGCTCTGAAGCGTAATGCTAGACTGACCTCTTTTTGCTTCACACATCATTGAAAATTCTTGCTTCACGCGCATGGTATGAGTACCCAGGACTGTCATCCAGCGATTTCATCGGCGATCTGGTGCGAGAAATTGATGCCGATCCACTGGCCTGTCTTCTTCGGCTGAGCGCAAATGCGCACCAGTCAGACTGTTCCAGCCATATGTGACGCAAGGCCCGACCCTCGTTTTCCTTCCATGCATTATCCACTTCCGACTCCATTAATCCAGTTCAGCGCGCTAATGCCCGGTAATACAGGATGACGAGCTCGGATTCTTGGGCTGCCAGCATTCCTGCTTCCAAAAGGTGAAGGGGGATGAAAACTGGCCGTGCCCCTGAGGATCAGTGTCCTGCATGTTTGCGCCAGCGTTGAACTCCTTGACATGAATACGATGCCGTAACTCCTCGGGCGTATTGTGGAGCGCGACTGTCAGGTTGGTGACACGCCCAGCGGTGCGGTCGTGCAGAGTCCCTGGGTTGGCGAGAAACTCATCAACCCACACCAATAAGGAGCCGCGCGGAGGAAGATCCACGTAAGGGATGGGCTCCCAGCGGTCACGAACCTCCGCACGTGTATGCAGGGTCAGGTGGTAAAATTGTGCGTCACGGTTCTTTGCCAGGTACGGGAAGATGCTGTCCTCGTAATCTTTGACCGTCGCGGCTGCGGCCATGTATGCGATCCGGTTGAAAGGCATTGTTCCTGACGGCGACGTTCCGAAGTCGTGGATCAAACGATTGAGGACGATTGTTCCCATACTGTGGCCCACCAATGTTATGTCCCAGGCATTGGCGCCGCCGTTGCGCGCGATTTCATCTTGAAGCCTGCGCATGAAAACCGAGAGCCCGCCATCCGCCTGGACGTGCTGATAGCCCTTCTCTACGTGCGCTTGTTTGGCGACATCGGACTCCGTCGAAAATTCTCCGTCGGTGTGATACAGCAGGTCGGTACGTCGTAACATAATATCCCAGGCGCTCTTGCCAAAGGCGTCGATGAACGGCGCCGTCAGCAGCTTAGTCGGGGCGGTGACGAGCCAGGAAAACCCTGACAGAATCATCTCGGTGGTATCCCGTTTGTCATCACCTTCTACCAGGTCGATGATCCCTTCCCTCTTGATGTCGGCGGCAATTCTCGTAGCGTCGGTTTCGGACTGCGTTGTGATGAACGGAATGCTCCGAATGTTGTTCCAGAATTGGAACGACCAGACGACAGGCGCACGAGCCACGCTTCGCGCTACATCGGCAAGTAGGTAAAAGGGTGCGAGTGGCACGCCTAACACTCCCATGTCCTGGCCTTTTCTGATGTAGAGCAAGTGATCGAGGTAGCTGGAGACGAGAGAGGATTGCCAGTTAACAAAGATCGGAAAATAGCCTGCCGCTTCGATGGACTTGTGGAGATCAGTAGCTCGTTCGATCGTTCCTACCTGGGTATTCAATCCACCATGGATGAAGATCAATAGTCGCTTCTTGCCGTTGACTACAGGCGCGTCATGCTTCATCGCCTCGAATAGATTAGATAGGTAGTCGTCGTACCGGTCTCGTTTCATCTCGGGGTAGGTCGTCAGCCAGAAGTGCGAGCCATTGCACGGAGCCGGTTCGTCGGCACAGCCAATGTTCCCCGTCGGGTCCACAGGATTTCCGCGACCACTAAACATAACGATGTGTTCGGTCGGCACCTGCGGGATCGACGAGCAGCCGGTGAACACGGCCAACCATAGGAGGATGATGCCGCAAGCAGCTGGTATGGAGTATGACGCGCTCGCGTTATGCTTTTCCTCAAACTGTCGTGGCTTCTTGGTAACAGAATCACCTTCTCTGCCAATCATCATAATTGCATCTCCTCAACTTCCACGCCGATGTCCGCCTCGTCCCACTCTTTCTTGCATTTTAAGGTGAATATGGAAAAACTGGCACATTTTTCCTGCCGCGAGAAATCGATGCCGATTCACGGAGGCGCTGTTGGAAGCAAGTGCCAACATGTACGAGTCAGGCTGTCACGCCAATCTCATGGGGCTGGTAGCATCTTTAAGAAAAGATTCCCGACCCCTTTGTTTGACCCTCAGAGAGTTCGAGGGAGTCCCTATTGTGCGTCTTGCCGATTTTCTGAGGATGATCCCTTTGGAATGATCCAGGGCCAGGAGATAGGCTGGGGTTTCTCTGCTCTCAAAAATAAGTCAATACTCATGCCTGACCCTAATTCTGCTGGCTGACGTTTAAACTCGGGGGTAAACCGTCGTCGCTGCCCCATGTTGCACCTCCTCGGGAGCGCATCGTGCCCCCTTTTGAGGTGTCCGTCAAACCCGGGCTAGCTCATCCCGACCCCTATTCCGTTCTCCGCAAATAAATTCAGTCTGATGTCTCTGCGGGAAATCCGAGTAACAGGTTAGAATACTCTGCACACTCACTTACTGAAGCTGTACCCGCACTGTACTTCTGAACAAATGTGTCATAAATCTCACCAATTTTTTCTTGGCTCTGTTTGAACGAAAACCTGAAGGGCGGTGACTGGCCACACCCACAGAGAACTTCGATAGAAAGATCGGCTGTGAAGGGTGGAGCAAAGTAAAGTTTAAAGGAATACGGCTGTGCTTGAGATTCTGGCGCCAATCGAACACCGGGTCTTGATATGGCGGATGTGTGGATACCACCCCAAGCATGATATCCCTGCCAATTACTTGTGTCTGGAGGGTCAACA
>CAZGYZ010000265.1:0-3454 GCA_964530675.1 uncultured Nitrospira sp.
ATTGGAAGAGGCTTAACCTTGACTTAACTGAGTCCTGCATGCTAGCCTCCACAGCGGTTTATCAGCCGAAGAGGCTGCTTCGGCTACGACGGCCGGAAGCTACGGGGTATGAAGAGCATGATGAAGCAATCGGCCATCCAAGAATTGAGCGTTTGCACGCGCAGAATCGCGCTGCTTAGTAACAATCCTGTCCTGCGCAGGGGATTGCACATGATCTTGAAAGAGGCTCCGTTCGTTTCAGAAATTGCTGAAATCGCCATGGGCTCTCAGGCGGTGGAGATCGTCGCCCGTGAAAAACCGCAGGTCATCGTCGTCGATCTGAAACTGGCCGATGCAGACACGTCAGCGCTCATCAGAGCAATGCGCGCGGCGGCGGCCGATTCGCACATCCTGGCGCTGAGCGGATTGAACGATGAGACGTTGATACGCAAGGCCTTAGCAGCGGGCGCCGAAGGAGTTGTGTTCACCATTCAACCTGCTGCCGTACTGTTTGCCGCCATTGAATCCCTGTGCGGCGGCGTTCCAAGATACATGGACCCTCGGCCTGTGCAATCCGCCGATGGCCCGATCAGCGATAGGCCTTCGGCCAGAAGCAATGATCTAACGCGGACGGGGTTTATCGAGAGCCTGACCTATCGAGAACGAGAGGTCATACAGTCGCTTGCGAAGGGTTTCACAAATATGGAAATCGCGGATCGGCTGTGCATTTCCGAAACGACGGTCCGCCATCACTTTACCTCAATCTTCAGTAAGCTGCATGTCTCCAATCGACAACAGCTGCTCATCGCAGCCCACCGGCAGGGACTCGTTGAATTCGGCACCGGTTGATGCCTCCGGATGCAGCTGGGCGGCGCGTTCCTCGTGAAGCGCATCTCGTATCTCGCATACAACGATACAGACACACTCTTTCCGTCCTGCGCTTCACGCGCGGCTGATCGGCGCTTACAGCAGACATGTTCGGGGATAATGCTCTTAGGCAAGACGAGAGCCGACCGGTGGCATGACTGTCTTGCCCGGCGAGGAAAGGTGCGCGCGTTGAAAGGGTGAGATGTCCGTGGATATGGGAGCTGGGATATAACGGTGGGAATCCGGTACGCGATGGCGGATATTCTGGCAGGAGCGTGAAAGCAGGTTCAGTGAATGAGATCGGTCCTCCTTACCCCTCATTATTCATGAAGACTTCTACGGCCTTACCCATGTACTTTCTGTAGGTGCGGCTGATTATTAACTTCTCTGGCAAACCGCTCGAAATACTGAGAAAGAGTGCAGCCTGCAAAATGCACACTGGCCTCTGCAAACAAGGATTCCAAGCAATGATACAGTTGCTCTATTGCAGACTCAGACGCGAACTTCGGAGATCCTCCTGGCATAAATTCGGACGAGTGCAGCATGAATTCTACATAATCTCGTTTGGTGCTCAATGCGTACCTCAGATACCCTAACATCTGATCCAGATTTGTCCCATCTGGTCTAAGCCAAACCTTAGGGGAAAGGCGATTTGAAATTCTCCTGGCAAGTGAACTATTGCGGAGGAGAGAACCCGACAATGCCGTATTAACTAGACCATATGTATTCTTAATTGAGACCGGGATCTCCAGTAGAGTTGAATGGCCGGGGCGGCTAATATCCAACGGATCAATGAAGTAAGCAGTTTCAGGAAAGTTTGTATAATCAGTACCCCCGTCTTTTTCGGGATCCCCAAGATGGCTTTTCCATGAAACATGAGGAGTGACAGAACAATCAACCTTATACCCAAGCTCAATCAATATCTGTGCGTATCTTTCATCAAAACTCCATCGCCCAGCTCGATGAGATAACATTTTGACCCCAAATGTATTTTCAAGAAGGTCGGTCATAAGTGAAATCTTCTGCCGCATGACCTCCTCGGGATACTCGATCAAGTAAGGGTGAAACCGCGAGTCATCTTCAGTTAATTCGTAGGAGGGCGGCATATCCCACGCATGTAGATGCATGCCGATTTCTCCGACTCCTCGCTTGATAATGTCTTTCCCCATCTTTTGAAATGTTTTGGAATTAGCCATTTCATAGTTGGTGAGATAGGTCGGCTTGAATCCATACTTTTCGCATAGTTCCTGAAACCGAGGAAGATAGGATGCATTTTTAGTTGCAACTGTTCTGGGCTTTGACCATAAATTATCGCCTTCTGTATCGATAGTAATCAGAAAGCGTGGTTTCCTAGGCATTTCTTGGTCCTTTCTTCGAAGATACTGATCTGACCGCCGGTTAGCGTGTCGTGTTTGCTCCCTCTTCATCCAGGAGAGCAGAGGGGAGACACGCAATGCCGGTATCTTTCACGCGCTGGGCTTCCCCGATCTCGGCGTTAGCCGAGCTTCTTAGTACGCAACGAACAATTGCCGTCGAGGCATTTGCCGCTGTCAAGATCGAATCTATAGTGGTGATTCAGGCAGGTGAGAATGTGGCCGTCGATGGGAGCCTTGTCGAGCGCGGCCCCAGCGTGGGGGCAGTAGCGAGCAATCTCATAGCGCAAGCCATCGTCTGTGGCCACGACAATGTTTTCATGAGTTTCTCGTTTCTCGTAAGCCTCGATAACACGGAGCGATGCGGCGTCGTTGAATTTGAGTAGGCCCAGTAAGTGATCGTTGTAGATGTCGGGATCCCGATAGGCGTGAAAGCGCAGGCTAAGCAAGAAGTCTTCCCAAGGGACATGGTCGACAAGAATTCGCTTGAGCCATCGGCTGTGAAACCGATACCGATATTGGCAGTCATCATCGAGTGTGCCTCGGCGAACAGATCCAGACCCACGAAAATCGACGAGCCAAACACCGCCCTCCGGCCCCTCAATGTCAAGGCACATAGTCATATCGATGCGTTGATTGAAGTATGGATTTAGCGTCAACATACGGGTGAAATGGCTCGTGACCGCTTCGTTCATGTCGCCCACTTGCAGAGAGTCGGCACGCCGATACACCTCGGCGATGTACGGTTGCATGCGGCGGGCGTACCCGTCGATATAGGCCGCCGTGCTCTCCCACGCAAAGGCGTCGTGCATCGGGCGATTTTGGGTGAGTTCGCCGCTGGCCAAATCCAATCGGTCGCCTGGAAGCGGCCCTTCGATACGGCCCCTGTAGCCTTTGACCTTGAACCACTCGCAGGCTTCGCCGGGGGTGGGGAATGAGGGGTCTGCATTCGCATAGCGCAGCGACTCATCGAGAAATGCTGGAGGTCCAGCGCAGCAGACAACCGTGCGGGGACGCAGCCGGTTAGCAACCGCCAATGCATACAACAGCTTTTGCTCGCGTTTACGCATGCCGCGGGCATATTTGGTAGCTTCGTCGTAGTTCTCATAGACCAACGGAAACCAGCTCGCACCCGAACATTGTACGAGCAGCAAATCCGGCTCGCGCCCCAGGTAGTTGAGGATCTCGTCTAACTGATCAGGATTTAAGCGGCTGTCAACCGTGTGAACGATCGA
>CAZGYZ010000266.1:0-3432 GCA_964530675.1 uncultured Nitrospira sp.
AACCAAACAAACGAGACAAACCAAACAAACCAGATCAACCAGAGCGTTCAATGCGCTGCCGCATGCGTCTCTACCTTATGCGCCTCAACGATTCGAATCGCGAGCTCACGTGGCACTTCGTCGTATTGCCAAAGTTCCATTGTATAACTTCCGCGGCCTGCCGTGAGTGAGTTCAGCGTCGTGGCATACGTAAGCATCTCCGCCATTGGAACATGGACCGTGATCTGCTCCGTATGGTCGCGTGCCTCCACGTGAAGAATCCGCCCGCGGCGCGCATTCAAGTCCCCGATCACACCTCCAATATGATCTGCCGGCGCCTCAACCTCCACCGTCATGATCGGCTCTAATAGGATGGGATGAGCCGCCTCCAAGGCCTTCTTGAACCCCATCGACGCCGCGACTTTAAACGCCATCTCAGATGAATCGACCGCATGGTACGACCCATCGTACACAGCAACCCGGCAATCCACGACAGGAAACCCCGCCAAGCTTCCGTGGTGCATGGCTTCAACTACACCTTTCTCCACGGCGGGGATAAAGTTTCGCGGAATGGCTCCACCGACAACTTTATTCTCAAAGTGGAATCCCTCCCCGCGCGGAAGAGGCGCGAGTTCCAGCCAGCAATCGCCGTACTGGCCATGCCCGCCGGTTTGCTTCTTATATTTTCCCTGCGCCTGTGCCGTGCTGCGGATCGTTTCGCGATACGGAATTTTCGGCATGTGCAGCACCACTTCAGCACCGTACTTACGGCGCAATTTTTCGAGCGCAAGATCGATGTGCCACTGGCCCATCCCGCTTAACACCATTTCCTTTGTGTCGGCATGCCGCGAGAATTCGAGGGTCGGATCTTCTTCGATCAACTTATGCAGCCCAAGACTGATTTTTTCGATGTCGACACTGGACTTCGGCTCGATTGCAAAGGACAGTACAGGGCGCGGAAGCGCCGTTTTCTGATAACAGATGGGTGCCTGTTCGTCGCAGAGCGTGTCGCCGGTTTGCGTATCTTTGAGTTTCCCGATTGCCACGATGTCCCCTGCGCCGGCAGTAGACAGGGCTGTATGTTTCTTTCCCAACACAGCGTACAGATGCCCGCTTTTTTCTTTGCTGTTCCGAGAACTGTTAAGGACTGTGGAGTCTGCGTGAAGAACCCCCGATAAAACTCGCAGAAAAGACAGTCGCCCGACAAACGGGTCTATTAACGTTTTAAAGACGACTCCTGACAATGGGTCTTCTCGAACGGCCCGGCGGTTTACTGCTTCGCCTGTATCCGGATGCAGCCCTTCCAACGGGGCTTTCGACGCCCGGTCCATCGGAGATGGCAATATGTCGACGATTGCATTGAGGAGCGGAACGATCCCGATATTGTCGATGGCGGAACCGCTGTAGAGGGGAACAATTTTGCCGGTCTGGACACCAAGGCGCATTCCATCAATCAACTCCTCCTGCGTCAATTCCCCCATTGTGAGATATTGTTCCAATAATCGGTCATCATGCTCAGCCACCCCCTCATGAACTCGTTTCCGCGCATTACCCACCGCCTCCCGCTCATTCTCCGGAACCGGCAACTGCTGAATCGCAGGGGTCTCCTTGCGCGAAGTGATGAGGCGTTGCTGAACAAGGTCCAGCACGCCGGCGAGCTGACCGCCGCTGCGATAAGGCAATGACATCGGCAAAGGCATAATCCCAAGATCGCGTTGACACATCGCGAGAACTTCCTCGAGGGAGGCACCGTCTTTATCTAATTCGTTGAGAAACAGCAGACAGGGTAAGCCGAGTGCTGTGACGCGAGACCAGACTCTGACGAGTTCGCTCCGAATTCCCGATGAAGCGCCTACCACCAGGATTACGGCGTCTACCGCTCGCAAGGCCATAGTCGTCTCCCCGATCAGGCTCAATGCGCCAGGAGGGTCGACGAGGTTGATGGTGGTGTGATTCCAGAAACAACGGAGGAGACTGGTACTGACGGAACTGCGCCGGTGCAATTCTTCCGGCTCGAAGTCTGAGACGGTCGTACCTTGTGCGATCGACCCGAGGTGGGGAACAGTGCCGGTGGAAAAAAGGATGGCTTCAGCCAACGACGTTTTCCCGGCGCCGGTACTGGAAATCAACGCCACATTTCTGAGTGACTCCCTCTGTAGTTCGCTCATGGGGCCCTCCTTTAGCAGAATGCTGAAAAAGTCAGCCAGCGCGGAAAAGGTTAAGGTTCAGGCTAAGGTTGAGGCTGAGAACAAAAAGTTTTGACTTTGCTCAACCTTAACCTCGACCTCAGCCTGTTTCGCTCATGCGTCGGCGTCATGGTTTGTCAGCCAACCTTGATCGGCAAAGCTGACATAGCGTCCATCGCCGACGACGAGATGGTCAAGAACCCGAATACCCAGGACTTCCCCTGCTGATACCAAACGCGCCGTTAGAATGCGATCTTCTTGGCTAGGCGTTGGATCGCCACTGGGATGGTTGTGCAGGAAGATTACTGCCGCTGCAGATTCCCTCACTGCGAGTGTAAAGACTTCGCGTGGATGAACAATGCTGAGCGTTAAGCTGCCTTCCGATACCGTGGTATCACGCATGATGGCATGCTTGGCATCCAGTAAAACAACTTTGAAGATTTCGTGACGCAGATCACGTAAGGTTGGATGGTAATGGGTGAAGAGATCACGGCTGGATGTGACTTTGGTTCCTTTGGTCAGCGGAGCAGCGAGGGCGCGTTTCCCCAATTCAAGGGCAGCCTTCAGTTGTGCCGCTTTGGCCTCCCCTACACCTGGGATCGCACAGAGTTCTTCGATTCCGCATTGTGCAAGTCCGGCGATATCTCCAAGCCGATCCAGGATATCCATTCCGACTTGCACAGCAGAAGACCCTTGGCGGCCGACTCGAAGGAGAATCGCCAGAAGTTGGGCATTGGTAAGCGCTTGAGGGCCCTGTGTCAGCAGTCGTTCGCGCGGCCGTTCCGTTTCAGGCCAGTGCGAAATGCCTTGCCCTCCTTTATTGCCGGCCATTTACCCTCCCAGGACAAATAAATGACACTCTGAACGTTTTTGTACTAGCGATAGCCCCCTTAGTTGCCCATTCCAAACAAATACGTACCTCTAAACTGTTGAAATTACGTATAGCGACATATTGGTTCAGTACTTGCTTTGGAACGCCTGCAGCAGTACACCGCAACCTGGGAGGATTCGATGGAATGTCCGAAGTGTAAAGGCCTCATGATGCTCGAGCGGTTTTCCGACTTCTTCTTAATTTTCTATGCTTGGAAATGTATCAACTGCGGCGCAATCATCGATCGCACCATTTCAAATAATCGGCGAAAGAGCTTGGCCGCTCGCAAGCCCCAGGAAGTGGCGACTCGCTAGCATAAACCATTGCTGTTTCTGTCCAGATGAGTCGGCCGTTTCGATCGCCACGGATGGCCGACAATCCTGCTCTGATACCCTG
>CAZGYZ010000267.1:0-3429 GCA_964530675.1 uncultured Nitrospira sp.
CAATACACCGTTAGACCCTTATGTAATGACGCCGAGTCAAAGTAGCTTCAGGATGTTCAAAAAGTCTGTCCAGCAAGGCCGCAACGAGCGAAGCGGCGAGGCGTACGCTTCGGTGCGTTGAGCCACTGAGCGAAGCGAGAACGCCGCTGGCGGATTTTTTCAGCATCCTGCTAGTGTTCTCCGGCTGTTCCAAACGGAAACTCATGTAGCATATGTTCGACTCCATACGCCGCCAGCTCTTCCGCCGTGACGAACATCCCCCTACGTTGGATAAATCCCATCACGTCTTCATTCATTGGTCGCTGCTTCTCATAGTAATTTCCTTCCCACAGGACTTGCCCATCAGCGGCAATGAGTTTGGCCTCAAAACCCACTGTTGCCGCAGGGCTGGCGCCAAAGCGACCTCCGACTCGTTCCTGGTACACCAACACTTGGCCGATCAGCGAGGCATCCGCCTTGAGCCGTTTTGCCACCATCATCGCCGGTGACTGACCGGCGGAATGTGGCAACGGAGCCTGAGAGGCTAGCGCTATCGCTGCCTCACCCGGTGAAAGCACGGTTATACCCTGCCTCCCCTTCAACCGGCTCCATAGTAACTGCGTGACGATGTCCCCAGCGCCGGTCGGCACTGTGAATGTTTGCCTGAGAGGCTGTTGGAAATTCGGTGGCACGGCAATCGCTATATCGGACCTGCTAACCTCCGGTGGTACCGAGAAGGTTTGATCGGCGACATCCCTCACCTGTGGTGTCGCGAGAGTCGTGAACGGTACCAACGCCAAGATACGAATCTGATAGCGCGGCAATTCCGCTGACGATTTTGTGGTCACTTTTGACCCGCTGCAGCCGGCAACCGCCAGTACAAGAACCGTCAGCATGAGTGCATACGGCGTCAGGCCTACGGCGGAGATTCGCTTGTTTCGCATATTCATCACCTTACCCCTCACGCCTCACCCCTGACGGCTACGCATGCCAGGATCCAAAGTTCTTAATGAGTTGCAGCCCAACGGTCTGGCTCTTTTCTGGATGGAACTGACAAGCCACCACATTGTCCCTCCAGATACTCGACACAAACGTCGCCCCATAGTCCGTCGTGGTTGCGGCAACGGTGTTATCAGCGGGATCGACATAAAAGGAATGCACAAAGTACCAGTACGATCCATCGGGGATCCCTTCGAACAGGGGACAGGGCCGCTCAATCGTGACGTTGTTCCAGCCCATGTGTGGCACCTTCAACCCCTGGCCTGGAGCAAATCGTCTGACCTTGCCGGAAATAATGCCGAGGCCCTTGTGAGTCCCAAACTCCTCACTTTCTTCAAACAACAATTGGAGCCCCAAACAGATTCCCAGAAATGGTTTTCCCGATTGAATCGCTGTGCGTATCGGTTCCGCCAGCCCATACCGCTCGACGTTGGCCATACAATCGCCAAAGGCACCAACACCAGGCAGGACGACATGACTCGCATTTCCTATGACCTTTGCGTCACGCGTGACTACCGCCTGATGCCCCACCGCCTCAAAGGCCTTGGAGACACTGCGGAGATTGCCCATGCCGTAATCGATGATCGCAATCATATCCACCTTCTGGCAGGATGCTGAAAAAGCCCGCCAGCTGCGTTCTCGCATCGTTCAGACCCTCAACGTACCCCAGAGGGTACGCCTCGGGCCTTCACTCGCTGCGGCCTTGCTGGACGTCCTTTTTGAGCATCCTGCTGTTGCCTACTCCTACAGTGCCACACATACGACCCGTCGAAGCCCTAGCTAACCAAGATAATTTTTCCGTAGGCCGTAACAATACCGCAACTGGAGCTGCCCTGCCACTCCTCAATTATATGAGCCCCTACCCTGAGTATTCTTCCACATTTCTTGACCAGCCAGCGATGTCTGGATAAGGTTGCCGAAGAACTGTTTACGGAGGATTCATGCTGAAGCGCACTTTGATTTTGTTGATCCTCGCCCTGACCCAATTCGGATGCAGCATCGAAGAGAGAGAGGGGGGGGGACGTCTATGAGCCCATTCCCATGGACGACAAGGGCCGGCGAGAACTGGAACCGAGGAAGTGAGACTTTCTGCAGATCGAGGACATCAAACTCGGCGACGGTCCCCTCGCTGCCTGGAACCGGAAGATCAGAGCTGACATCGAAGTCTGCTACACCGATGGCACTGTCGCCTATCGTGGACCTATCTATGATTATGTTGGCTTCCACGGCAGCGTCTTTATTCTCGATGCCGCCGAAGAGCCTGGTGGGCTTATCAACCAGGTTATCCGACTCGGAATCAATGGCATGGCTGTTGGAGGCAAGCGACGAATCATTATCGAGCCCGAGCTTGTGAGTGGCGTATTGCTGATTCAGGGAACCAGGCACCAAGAAGGTGTTCGTGTTCGTAAAGAAAAGTGGATCGTTGAGGCTACCCTCACTGCCTCTTGTATCCCCGTCCTGTTGCGAGCAATTCACTTGTCCTCGATTAGCCGCTATCTGATCGATCGCGAAGTCGGATGTCGCAGCTCCGACCTGCCCGCGCGCGACCCCAACGCTCCCCTCTGGCACTTGTACTAAACTCAAAAAAGAATGGGCTGACCGCCTGATTGCGATCAGCCCAATCTCGTACGCTTCGTTAAAATCAATCTCTCCTTACAACATTCCCTTCGTCGACAGCACTTTCCCGGCCAATCGCTCTTCCAACATGGTCACCTGATCGAGGGCCTTGGCTGTCGCTTTGAAGATAGATTCCATGATGTGGTGCGTCATGCCGACAACTTTCTCGATGGCTTTCTTCCAACTCGAACCAAGGTTCGTAATGCCTCGTTCACAGACTCTGAAGTCCGAAATATCTTCGCAACATCCGGCGAGAGCACAACTACGTTACTTCCTTCCGCATACCGCTTGGCATACTTCCCTCGAATGCCTTTGCTGAAATCATATTCCGGCAGCATATCAGGCCGTCTCTCACGCATGAGCTTCTTCATAGGTGTTCCTTTCGTGACGCGTGGCAACACGAGCGCTGATTAAGCGAATACGCCCGCTTCGGCTAGTATGCACCACTACGAGCAAACGCTGCTTTGTTGAGTGACCGAGCGTCACACACCGTTGTTCCTTCATCGAGTGGAGGGGGTCATCGATCGTGACCGACAATGTGTCGCCGAATACCGTACTCGCTTCTTCAAATGAGATGCCATGCTTGCCCAGATTCTGCTCAGCTTTCCGCTCATCCCACTCGAACAGCAAACCCATTCAAACTCCAACCATAAACAGCGAGTTGAAAACCATGCTCCACTAGAAATATGGAGTAGGCCTACAGCATCCCCTTCGTCGACAGCACCTTGCCTGCCAACCGCTCTTCCAACATCGTCGCCCGGTCCAGCGCTTTGGCCGTCGCTTTGAAGATGGCTTCCATGATGTGGTGCGGGTTGCGGCCGTATATGAGATTCA
>CAZGYZ010000268.1:0-3427 GCA_964530675.1 uncultured Nitrospira sp.
ACCATGGCGGTTTTGGTACGACTCCGCTCGGTGGCTTCTCGACGAAGCCCGCCTAACAGGATGAGTAACTGCGGCACATAGCGATCGCGCCAGGCCTCCCATTGCTCAGCAGCCGTTCCGGTCAGTTGCCGTGTCAGTGCCTGCATCACCTGATTGACATGAGGCGCGATCATCTGATGCTCGATCTGTTCCCAATGTTCCAGACCTTGGATCTGAGGCCGCACGCGCGGCAGTTCAACAGCCCAGGTAAAGAAGTCGGCCGGGGCCATCCCTTGACCGCTATGTTGAAGGGCCGGGGCAATGGCCTTGCGAAATTCCTCTTCAAGCGCCGCAACTGTCCGGCATTGGCGATCGAAATCCACCTGGTCGCCTTCGAGTGGGAAATTCGCCAATCGAACCACACCGCTCTTGTTCGTCGGCATGGCATTGAGCGGACGATTGACCAGCACAGCAATCTCTTCTCGTTGCGCCATCTCCAACACCGTCTCATGCTGATCTACGCCGGTATTGGGCATCACCAGCGCGCCTGCTTCATAGAGATTCATGGGGCATTGCAGCACTGCGAAGTGGTGACGGGCTACTTTCTGCGATACAGCGGCAGCTTGCGCCGAATCGCATAGGCGAGAGAGCGACAACGCCTCGGCATCCGATGGATCTGCCGTGACTGTATTCGACGATACCCCGTAATAGCTGATCCGCCCCGCCGCCACTTGCGACTCGAAAAATGCGAAGGCCTGTTCAATTCGGCGGTAAAAGGCATCCCGCGTTGCTACAAGATCTCCCTTTTCATGATGCGCGGCCTCGGACAGAAAGTATTCCGGGTTGTGGAGTAAACAGACATCGAGCTTAGCCAACCCAAGGCGATCCAACGACAATGCGAGTTGATCGGCCAGATACTCCGGGTGGATACAATGCCAGATGCCCTCGCCATATTTGACCATATCAGGGTAGGGGCGTCCGGCCTGTTCCCGTGCCTCCGCCTGTTTTAAATTGTCTCCTTGCATATAGCCGATCTTCGAAACGACGATCACCTCTTCCCGAGTCAGCTCGCCGCTCTTGATCGACTCGCTTAAGACAGAACCGACCAGACGTTCACTGTCTCCGTCCATGTAATTCGTCGAAGTATCGATCAGGTTGACGCCTTCCAGCAGAGCCTTCTTGAGTGCCTCTCGATGTTCCGGCTCTCTCGTACCGACCCGATAGGTTCCGAACCCGAGTCTGGACGTCGTCAATCCCGTGGCGCCGAACCGGCCATACCCATGTTCCATGCGTCCGTCATAGCGTGAGTGCACAATACGCGCAACATATCTGGCTGTCCCCTCCGGACTGGCAGATCCAGGAAGCGCTGCCCCTTGCAACAATGTCTGTTGGATCGCCTGATCTGTCCGTCGCGACGCTGACAGCAGTGTCTCTGTAACCTCCCGTGGGTCGGTGAGCGGACGCTGACAGGAAAAGTTTCGACAGATATAGAGGGCCGCCTTCCCCTCCAGCAACCCTTTGCCCGCCAACAGGGGGTGGCTTGATGGCGGCCCGGTTCCATCGCTGGAGGCAATCACACGATTCGGCAAGAAGACCTCGCGCACGGCGAGCTGCAATGCCTCCAGCCCAGGATCGTTGGGCGCCCCGACAAAAGCCAATTCAATCGGCCCTTCCCCTAACAGATCCACCGCGGTAAGCGTCTTGGCAAAGGCTCTCGGATACCGTGCTATCTGACGGCCGTAGGCGCGAATCCCACCGATCGCTGCCTCGCGCAGATCCTGGCGATCATAATGAAAGGAGAGTCTGGCGAGGGCTGAAACCGCCACGGCGTTCCCACTGGGTGTCGCACCATCCGCCCCCTCACGCGCTCGGATAATCAACGTTTCATGAGCCGTTGCGGTCGTGTAGAACCCTCCCTGGTCCTTGTCCTGGAATGAATTCACCATCCGCTCTCCCAATTGAAGCGCGGCAGTGAGATAGCGTTCCTGCCCACAGGCTTCATAGAGGTCGATCAATCCTTCTGCGAGATTGGCATAGTCCTCCAGGACTCCATCGAGGTGGGCTCGGCCCTGCCGCGAGGTACGGAGCAGTGTTCCCTCGGCAGTTCGATGTACCAGCAAGAGAAAGTCTGCTGCCTTCATGGCCCCGTCGATGTAGCGCCTGACCCCTAACACGCGGCCTGCCTCGGCCATCGCTGAGATCAGCATGCCGTTCCAAGCCGTGATGATCTTGTCGTCGAGTCCTGGTGGAACTCGCTCTTGGCGGGCGCGATAGAGGAGGGGACGTACGCGATAGATCGTCTCGCTCAGCTCATCGCTGGTGAGGTTCAATTCCTTGAGTACGGCCTCGATGGGACGCAGTCGATTCGGGATATTTCGATGCTCCCAATTCCCCTGGTCGGTAATGTCGTAGCAGGTGCAGAATCGGCGGGTATCTTCGGCGTTCTGCAGCACGGCCTGGACCTCAGCCGGCGTCCAGACAAAAAACTTGCCTTCGACCCCTTCTGAGTCTGCATCCGTCGCGGAATAAAACCCTCCGGCATTGTCTGTCATTTCCAGGAGAATATAATCGAGGACTTCTATGGTGACCTGGCGATAGGAGGCCCGCTTCGTGACTTGATAGGCTTCCAGGTAGGTCCTGGCAAGCAGGGCATTGTCGTAGAGCATCTTCTCAAAATGAGGCACTAGCCAACGTTCGTCGGTGGAGTAGCGCGCAAACCCGCCGCCGATATGATCGTAGATCCCCCCGGCTGCCATCGCATCGAGCGTGCTGGTCACCATCTGCAAGGTTCGACTCTCTCCTGTTCGTCGGTAACAACGAAGGAGCAATGAAAGTCCGGCGGAGGGGGGGAATTTCGGCGCACTGCCGAATCCGCCATGTCGTTCATCAAAATTCTCGCGGAACTGGATCACGGCCTCATCAAGCACGGAGATGCTGACTGAAACCGGAGACACCGTCTTGAGCTCGTTCTTCAACCGTTCAGTCAATTGACGCGCTTGACTCATGAGTCCGGCGGAATCTGTTTCCCATGCTTCGAAGATTTTTTTGAGTAGACTGGGAAATCCTGGACGGCCCCATCGATCGTCAGGAGGGAAATAGGTACCGGCAAAGAACGGCTCTTGGTCCGGTGTCAGGAACACAGTCATCGGCCATCCACCCTGGCCATGATTGAGGGTGATCGTGGCCTGCATATAGATCTCGTCTAGATCCGGGCGCTCTTCCCGATCGACCTTGATACAGACAAAATGCTTGTTCATGAGTGACGCAATGGCTTCGTTTTCAAACGACTCCCTCTCCATCACATGGCACCAGTGGCAGGCGGAATAACCGATCGAGAGCAGGATGGGGCGGTTCAGCGTTTTTGCCGCTTGCAAGGCCTCCGGTCCCCAGGGGTACCAGTCGACAGGGTTCGTAGCATGTTGGAGGAGATAGGGACTAGTTTCGTGGA
>CAZGYZ010000269.1:0-3425 GCA_964530675.1 uncultured Nitrospira sp.
AGCCTTGAGAGGGCTCCGTCCTAGGCCAGGCTAGACGATGGGACCAGATCATCAACGATGAGGGGCGACCTGGCACAGTAGCACAAGGGCTTTTCACATTTCAATTCTTAATAACGATTCTGATCAACATTTAAGCCTTTACACTGATGGTTCGGTCACGACTTGACAGAGACGGTGGTATAGCCTACCTTGCGGAAAGTATAGGCGGCGAGCCTCTGGAAGAGGAAATTCTTCGGTCGTCGGCCTCTTCTTCCCAGCGGAAAACTCATGGTGGAATATGAACAACTCTCTTCAAGTTAAAGCTGTCGGCATCACAGACTCTCCGGAATTGATCGACATTGAGAAGCCTGAACAGGGTCTTGAGTTACACGTTGGTTCAAATGTGTTTCGAAACACGAACGGTGTCGTCAAGCTTCAAGGCAAGGAGCAGTTGGTGGTGGAAACGCAATCTCAGCCATTGGCGTTGCTCCTGACGATGGACCTGTACGATGATCAGGGAACCCGCATCGGCCATATCCGCCGAAATGCGCTCTCGGCACATAGCGCGAGCCGCTTCATCATCAACGTAAAGGCCAGCAGCGAGGCAATTCAGGACGAGAATCCTTCAGTCACCGTAGCAGATCGAACAACTGGACATACGGTGTTCGAAGCCTGCCTTATGCAGAAAAGAAAAATTCGCATAGTTGTGGGGAATTTCTATACCCATAAAGGCGAATTAGTCACCGTCAGCCCACACTACTGCCGCATCGGCAGCGGCCTCACCATTTTTGGCGATGTAGTGGAAAGCCGCGGTAGCACGGCGATAATCGGTTCCCAATAAACGCCAGCTGTCACTCATGTGTATCAGTTCCCTGGTCTTCTCCGCTCCTGGACGCTACGAATTTCGCCTTCTCATGGAAGGGCATCTCATTGCGCAGAAAGATTTCAGTGTGATGCAGATGCCGCCCCACCAAACCGCGTAACACTCGGTTTCGCTCCGACGTTTCCCCTCTCCGGATAAGCTCTTCTCCCGTACGCCACTCTTGTGATAGAACAGCCCGGGACACCCAACTGGCACATTTCTCATCCACAGAGGAGTCATCGCCCTATCGTGTCTGAACCGACTGGCGCTTCAAACTTTATCCGCGGCATTGTGACTGCCGATCACGAAGCCGGCAAACATGGCGGCCGAGTCGTTACGCGTTTTCCACCTGAACCGAACGGCTATCTCCATATCGGCCACGCGAAATCTATCTGCCTGAACTTTGGCTTGGCACACGATACTCCGGGCGGCATCTGCCACCTGCGATTCGACGATACCAATCCAACCACCGAAGATCTTGAGTACGTCCAGGCCATTCAGGACGATGTTCGATGGTTGGGGTTCGACTGGCAGGACAAGATGTTTTTTGCCTCGGATTACTTCGAGCAGCTGTACAATATTGCCGTCCGGCTGATCCGTAAGGGCAAAGCCTACGTCGACACGTTGACGGCCGAAGAGATGCGTGCCTATCGCGGCACACTGACTCTGCCGGGCAAGAACAGCCCCTCCCGTGACCGTTCGATTGAGGAGAATCTTGACCTTTTTCGAGCCATGCGAGCCGGGGAGTTTGCCGACGGTACCCACGTCCTTCGCGCGAAGATCGACATGGCATCCCCCAATATCAACCTGCGAGATCCGACCCTGTATCGCATCAGGCACGCGATGCATTATCGGACAGGGAGTACCTGGTGCCTGTACCCGGCCTACGACTATGCGCATCCCCTCTCGGACGTGATCGAGGGGATCACCCACTCCATCTGCACCCTGGAATTTGAAGATCATCGGCCTCTCTACAATTGGGTCGTCGAGCAGGCTGAAGCGCCGCACCAGCCGCAGCAAATTGAGTTTGCTCGCTTGAACCTCACCTATACCGTCTTGAGCAAAAGGAAACTGCTCGAGTCGGTGGAAAAGAAGCTGGTGAGCGGATGGGATGACCCACGACTGCCGACGATCAAAGGACTTCGCCGCCGCGGGTACACCCCGGAAGCGATTCGGGCTTTCTGCGACCATATCGGCGTCGCCAAGCGCGAGGCCATCGTCGAGATGCAGCTGCTCGAGCACTTTATTCGCGAAGACCTGAACAAGCGCGCCCCCCGAGTGATGGCCGTGTTGCGTCCACTCAAAATCATCCTTGATAACTATACTGAGGATCAGTCCGAAGAATTGGAAGCCGTCAACAATCCGGAGGATTCGTCTGCAGGGACGAGGAAAGTCCCCTTCTCACGCGTCCTCTATGTTGAGCAGGACGATTTTCGTGAAGATCCGCCCAAACAATTCTTCCGGCTCGCCCCAGGGCGAGAAGTGCGGCTCCGGTACGCGTACATTATTAAATGTGTTGGAGTGACGAAGGATCCGCAGACCGGCGAAGTCACTGAACTCCATTGCACTTACGACCCCACGACAAAGAGCGGTGCTTCACAGGAACAGCGTAAGGTCAAGGCTACCATCCATTGGGTCTCTGCGGTCCATGCTGTGAAAGCGGAAGTCCGTCTCTACAACCCTCTCTTGGTGATGGATCTCACGAAGATGCCGCCAGACCACGATTGGACAACCTATCTCAACCCCAACTCATTGGAGCAAATCACGGGCTGCCTGGTTGAGCCCAGTTTGCGGCAGACAGTGCCAGGCGCACGGTACCAATTCGAACGCTTGGGATACTTCTGTACCGATCCTGATTCAGCCTCCGGCGCACTGATATTTAACCGTACTGTGTCGCTTAAAGACGCCTGGGCCAAGATCGAAAAGGCTCAGCCACCTCGGTAACAAGCCGACGCGACACATTAGGATCCGCCCGAGTTGGTTCCTGACCGATTTTCAGACTCAGCATAGTATAATGCCGGGCATGATCTGCCCCCTCTGTCACCAGCCCAGCATCTGGGAAGGCAATCCCTGGCGCCCCTTCTGCTCTGAACGATGTCAAATGACTGACCTCGGCGCCTGGGCAACGGAACGGTATCGCATTCCCGGCTCCACGCTCACAATGGACACCTCGCTCCCAGACTCGTTGGAGGGAGACGATGACACAGAGGCACAGCAAGACGATGAAGCTCAATAGTCCATGAACAGATCCTCCCCCCTTCCCACAGTGCCCGCTGGTACGCTCCACCTAATAATTCCATTGGCGGCACCTGATAAATAACATCTGCGCGAGCCGCTGATTGGCGCCGGCCTTGTTCACACCGTTTCGGGGTTGGCAAGCCCAGAGTATCTTGCTATGGTCACGGTCGAATCAGGCCTTTTAACAAAGGAACATGAGCCATGCTGTTGACCCAAGGCTACGCCGCGATGACCGCTAAGGCTGCCCTGCGACCCTTTCCATTCGAGCGGCGTGAGGTCGGCCCTCAGGACGTGCTCATTACCATCACCCACTGCGGCATCTGCCACTCGGATATTCATCAAGCCC